>JAJYAR010000449.1 GCA_021779435.1 bacterium | reverse complement strand
CAGGGAATGGAAGATTTCCGATATCAGCATCAGGACCGGGTGCTACTCATGGGGATTTGTCCGAAACTCAACCCTTCAGCTCGTTTCCGGAGGACTTCGGCGCCGTCGGGAGGGGTGCAAGCGACGCATACACCGTCGGATCCGGCACGCCCGCCTCGATGAACGCCTCACGCCGTTCGACACAGGTGCCACACGTTCCGCAATGGAGGTCGCCGCCCTTGTAGCAGGACCATGTCCGCGAGAAATCGACGCCCAGCCGTCCGCCCTCGGCGGCGATGGCCGCCTTGTTCAGGGTGATGAACGGTCGGAGCAGCCGGATCCCGGCATACGTTCCCAGACGCATGGCGTCGGCCATGGCCTGCATGAAATCCTCCCTGCAATCGGGGTAAATGACGTGGTCGCCGGTGTGGGCCGCGATGACGAGCCCCTCCGCCGACGTGCTTTCCGCAAAACCGCAGGCGATCGAGAGCATGATCGCGTTGCGGAAGGGCACGACCGTCTGCCGCATGTTCTCCGCCGCATAGTGCCCGTCGGGCACCGGCCCGCCGCCGCGCAGCAGCGAAGACGCGAAAAGCCGGTCGACGAAATCGAGCGCGATCACGTCGTGCCTCACCCCGAGTTTCTTCGCGTGCTCGGCGGCGAACGGCAGCTCGCGGGCGTTGTGCTTCGCCCCGTAGTCGAAGCTCAGGACGGCGACAACGTCGTGCTCGCGCCGCGCGTGATACAGCGCGGTCACCGAGTCCATCCCACCGGAGCAGAGCACAACGACTTTCATCGGGAAGTGCGGACACAAAGGACCAGCCGGCGCGGCGAGCGCCAGCCTAAACGACACATCGCTCCAAGCTGCTTTGGATTGCACGAGGCCGGCGCGCGCCCCTTTCTACAGCCTTCGCTTTTTTTCACGATCTCGCTTCCTTTGATTCACAACCGCATGCTCATCCTTCACGACCCGCAATGCGCCGACTTCGGCTCCACCTCGGAGGACGAGAAGCCGGTTCGCGTGACGGGTACCGTGGAGAGGTTGCGGAAGGAGCATCCGGACTGGGCCTGGCGCGTGCCGGCGACTCCTGTCGAGGATTCGACCCTGCTTCTCGCGCACACCGCGGAGTATCTCCGTCGGCTGGAGGAGCCGCGTGACTTCGAGCCCGAGACACCCTGGTTTCCCGGCATTCCGGCACATGCGCGGCGCGCCGTGTCCGGGGCGCTCGAGGCCGTGGACCACGCCCTGGCCACGCGTTCGCCGGTCTTCTCGCTCATGCGTCCGCCGGGCCATCACGCGCTGTCCAACGCGGCGATGGGCTTCTGTTATCTGAATACCGCCGCCATCGCCGCGATTCGCGCGGTCCGAGTGCTCGGTCTGTCCCGCGTGGCGGTGTGGGACATCGACGCGCACCACGGAAACGGCACGGAGTTCATCCTCCATGCGCAGCAGGCTCCGGAGAACTTCTTTTTCGCGTCGGTGCATCAATACCCCGGATACCCGGACACCGGCTCGCAGGATCACGGGCCTGGTATTCGCAACTGGCCGCTACCGGCGCGCGCCCCGCGCGTGGACCACATGGCGGCGCTGAGAGCGTCGCTCGACGCGGTGGTGAGCTTTGCCCCCGACCTTATCCTTGTGTCCGCGGGATTCGACGCTTTTGTAGGTGATCCGGTCGCAGAAATGAGCCTGGAGATCGAAGATTTCACCACACTGGGACGCTGGGTCGCCGATATCGGGCACCCGGCTGCCGCCGTGTTGGAGGGTGGTTACAGCGAGCAGCTGCCATTGCTGGTTGATGCTTTCCTTTCCGCGTGGGAGAACGCGCCCATTCGCGCATGATTTCGCGATTCCTTCCGACGCAACTTCGTCGTTTGCTTGGCGTGAAAGTGACCACACGTCCGCCGCCTTTCCAACTCATCGACCATCCGGGTTCGCTTGAACCGCTGCTGTCGGCGCTGTCGCGCGTCGACGAAGTCTCCCTCGATACCGAGGCGGACAACATGTACCACTACAAGACCCGGGTCTGCCTGCTGCAGTTTCTGGTCGATCGTGATGTGTTTCTGGTGGATGTGCTCGCCCCGGGGTTGAAGCTCGACCGGCTGTGGGACGCGCTGCGCAAGAAGCACCTGATCATGCACGGCAGCGATTTCGACCTTCGGCTGCTTCATGATCTCTGCCGGTTCTCGCCGCACAGCGTTTTCGACACGATGCTGGCGGCCCAGCTTCTCGGGCTGCAACGCATCGGTCTGGCCTCCCTGCTGGACCAGCATTTCGGCGTGACGCTCGACAAGGAAGGGCAGAAGGCGAACTGGTCGAAGCGTCCGATCACACCGAAGCTTCTGAATTATGCGGCGCTCGACGTCTGGCACCTTCCGGCGCTGCGCGACATTCTCAGCCGCGAACTCGGGCGGCTTGGCCGGCTCGGCTGGATGGAACAGCAATGCCGCGCGCAGATTGCCGCGGGGAGCGATGGGTTCGCCCCCGCGACGGAGAATGACTGGCGGATCGGACGCAGCGAACGGCTTCGCGGGAAGGGTCTGAGCGTGCTCCACGCTGTCTGGCACTGGCGTGAGGCGCAGGCGCAGCGGATCGATACGCCGCCTTTCAAAGTCTGCGGCAACGCGGTGCTCCTTAAGATCGCCGAGGCTGCCGAAGGCGGCGACTCCGAGCAGGCGATCCTCAATTCGATCAACCTCGGGAAACGTCACGATCGCATTTTTCCGTCGCTCGCGGCCGCGGTTCGCGCCGGCCTCGCCCGCGATCCGAAAACCCTGCCGCGCCGTCCCGGCCGTGACGCGAATCACATTGCGCTCACCCAGCCCGAGATCGAGCTGCAGGAGCGCATCCGCTCCGATCGCGACCGCGTTGCCAAGAAGCTCGAGATCGAGGCGACCTTGATCGCGAACCGCTCACAGCTGGCGCAGATTGCCCGCGCGCCAAAGAAGATCGGCGAAATCCTTCTTCCCTGGCAGGCCGACCTCCTCCGTCGCGCCATGGGCAAAAAGAAGCCCGAGGAAAGGGCGAAGCAC
>JAJYAR010000032.1:10864-12703 GCA_021779435.1 bacterium | reverse complement strand
CTGTGGCGGGCGGCCAGGCGAACGGGACGAATTACTACCTGGACGGCGGGGACAACAACGACACGATGACGAACGTGAACCTGCCTTTCCCCTTCCCGGACGCGCTGCAGGAATTCAACGTGGAAACGAACTCGCTGCCGGCGCGGAACGGGTTGCATCCGGGCGGCGTGGTGAACGTGGTGACGGCTTCGGGGACGAACGCGATCCACGGCGACCTGTTCGAGTATCTACGGAACGGGGATGTGAACGCGAGGAATTATTTTGCGCCGGTACACGACAGTCTGAAGCGCAACCAATACGGCGGGACGATCGGCGGCGCGATTGTGAAGGACAAGCTGTTTTACTTCGGCGGATATCAGGGGACGTACATCCGGACGAATCCGCCCCAAAAGATCGCGTTTGTGCCGACACAGGCGGCGTTGAGCGGAGACTTCAGTTCGCTTGAATCGGCGGCGTGCCAATCCAACCATAAAGCCCGCACATTGATCGACCCATCGACTGGCGCTCCGTTTCCGGGCGACCAGGTTCCGGTATCGCGTTTTGACCAGGCGGCGGTGAAACTGGCGTCGAAATACCTTCCCGCGGCGCAGAATGCGTGCGGCGAGACGACTTACGGCATTCCGAATCCGAACCAGGAAGGGCAGTACATCGGGCGCATCGACTACAACATGAGTTCGAAGAACCAGATGTTCGGGCGGTACTTCGCGGACAGCTACAGCGCGCCCGGGCAGTGGAATCCGCAGGATATTCTGGTGACGCAGAACCCAGGCAACGCGGAACTGGCGCAGGCATTCACCTTCGGCGATACGTATTTGTTCGGGCCGAACACGATCAACTCGTTCCATGCGTCGTTCACGCGGCGGCGGGACGACCGCGGACCGAACGCCAGCGACATCAATGCGAACGATCTCGGCGTCAACATGTTCACGTACGTGCCGAACGACTTCCGGCTTTCGGTGAGCAACTCATTCGCAGTGGGCTGCGGCATCTGTTCGCCGGGATTCTTCAACGTGAATACTTTCCAGGAGGCCGACGACCTGGACGTGATCCGCGGAAAGCATCAGATGGCGTTCGGCGTGGACATGATCCGGACGCAGAACAACACGAACGCGGGTTACCTGCAAAATGGCAGCTTCAGCATGAACGGGCAGTTCACGAAAGATCCGCTGGCGGACTTCCTGCTCGGAGACCTGAGCGGATTCAGCCAGAGCCGGGCGCAGCAGGTGGCGATGCGGGAAACGATTCTGGGGCTGTACGCGCAGGATACGATCCACCTGAGCCAGTCGGTAGTGGTGAACTTCGGGCTGCGGTGGGAGCCGATGATGTTCCCGGTGGACGTTTTTGGCAGGGGAAGTACATTTTCACTCGCGGCGTTCGAGGCGAACCAGCATAGCTCGGTGTATACCAACGCGCCGGCCGGGTCGTTCTACTACGGCGATCCGGGCGTGAGCAAGGCGTTCACGAATAATAATCTGGCCATATTCAGCCCTCGCGTCGGCCTGGTGTGGAACCCGCACGGCGACGGGCGCGATTCGATCCGCATCGGCGGGGCGATCATGCATGATTCGACTGAGGTGTGGTACTCGCAACGGTTGACCTCGAATCCGCCGGTGGTGAATGAGATCGACCTGACTTCGTCGGGACCGTTCAGCAATCCGTGGCTGGGGTATCCGGGCGGTAATCCGTTCCCGGGCGCTTTCCCGCCGCCGAAGAACGCTCCGTTCCCGACGCAGGCGCTGTATGTGCTGCTGCCACCGAACATGCAGCCTCCGACGATTACGCAGTGGAATGCGACGTATCAGCGGCAGTTGCCCAACAAATGGATGTTCCAGATCTCTT
>JAJYAR010000032.1:0-10854 GCA_021779435.1 bacterium | reverse complement strand
TTACATGGGCAACGCGACGCGACACTTATGGATCGGTCAGGAGACGAACCCGTCGTTCTACATTCCGGGAACGTGTAACGCGTCGGTGTTGTCTTCGTGCACGAAACTGCAGCAGGCGCACCGGTTCCTGAACCTGATCAACCCGGCGCTGGGCAACGACTACGGCGGCATGCCGATTACGGATGCTGGCGCGAACGCAAGTTACAACGCGATGTTCGTTTCCATCCAGAGGCGGTTTACGCAGAACTTCACCTTCCTGGCCAATTACACGTGGTCGCACTGCATCAGCCAGGGTAATTTCAGCGGCGATTTGACGGGCGGGCAGTTTGAGAACCCGTACAACCTGGCGATGGACACGGGCGATTGCAACTTCGACGTGCGGCATATTTTCAACACGTCGATTGTCGCCTTAAGTCCGATTCACGGCAACGATCTGAAGGGGAAGCTTCTGGGCAACTGGCAGCTTTCGCCGCTGCTGCGCATGACGAGCGGGATGCCGATCAACGTCACGACCGGACAGAACTGGTCGTTGAACGATGTCGGACTGGATCGTCCAAACCAGAATCTGCAGAACGTGCTCAATTCCGTGTGGGGGCCGAACCTGAACTACCTCAATGGCGCCGCGTACTCGCACAACGCGATTGGGACCTACGGGAACGTGGGCGCTTACGATCTGGCCGGACCGGGCCTGATCAGCCTGGACCTTTCGCTGGTGCGGTACTTCCAGATCACCGAGCGGTTCCAGCTCGAGACGCGGGCCGAGGCGTTCAATGCGATCAACCACACGAACTTCAACAACCCGAACGCGACGCAGACCTCGTCTACGTTCGGACGGATCACGTCGGCGGGCGATCCGCGCATTTTCCAGTTCGCGTTGAAGCTGCACTTCTAAAGCGGCCGGCTTTTCAGCGATCGGCCATCGGCCAGCCGTACCAGGTTGGTTGGTGGCCGATTCTTTTAGCGGTTCGATTTGTCGTCAACGCGGCTTAGGTCGGTGCCGTTCATGACGCCGATGGTGACGACGGCGAAGGTGAAGACCTGCGTGCCGGGTTCGAGGTGGCCGCCGATGGCCTTGTCGGGCATGGCGAGCGTCATGTGGGCGTGGATGCGGCCGTTGATGACGTAGCCGTTCATGCCGACGAGGTCGGCGGGCTGGGCCGGGTTCTTTTCGAAGGTGTCGTGGGAGGGGAAGGTGCGGTTGGAGACCTGGTGGACCTGGTAGCCGATCACCGAGCCGACGCCGGCGAGGATGACTCCGTTGCGGATGTTTTCTTTCTGCACCATTTCCTTCAGGCCGGCGAGAAGATCCTGCTGGTATTTGAAGCGGAGGACGACGATGCGGTCGAAGTTGCCGTGGAGGGCGTAAACGCCGGGGACCTTGGGGTTGTTGGGCCGGGCGTCGTCGCCCGCGTTGGGCGAGGGGTTGACCTCGGTGCGGCGGGTTTCCTGGGCGAGGACGAGGCTCGAGGCGGCGCAGAACAGCAGGAGATATCTGGTCATAAGGTTTGGATCCTCAACGCAGTCTATCCGGATTCGAAGGCGGGTGGACAATGGAGGTATGGAAAGGACCATTTTTCGAGGATTGTTTTTGGCAGCGCTGGCTGCGATGCCGCTGATGGCGGCCGGGCATCCGGCGATACCGGCGGGTACGGAGATCGCGATTCGGTTGGGTCAGACGATCTCGTCGGCGACTGCGAAATCCGGTGACAAATTTGCGGCTACTTTGGCGAGGGACCTGGTGGTGGAGGGAAAGACGATTGGTAAAAAGGGCGCTCCTGTCGAGGGACGCGTGGCGGAGGCGGTGGCTTCCGGGCGGCTATCGAAACCGGGCGTACTGAAACTGGCGCTGACTTCGGTGAATCATGTTCCGGTGAGCACGGGGTTGGTGGTGCGCGAGGGCGAGTCGCATAAGAGCCGCAATGTGAAGTCGGCCGCGGGCGGCGGAGCGGTAGGTGCGATCATCGGCGCGATCGCCGGCGGAGGCAAGGGAGCGGCCATCGGGGCCGGCGCGGGCGCCGCGGCGGGAACCGCGGGCGCGGCGGCGACAGGTAAGAAGGACGTCGAATATAAAGCCGAGACGGTGCTTCGGTTTACGACGAATTAGGGGGACAAGAACGCGGTTGGGGCGGCTGGTGGGATTCGAACCCACGACATCCAGAACCACAATCTGGCGCTACTACCAACTGAGCTACAGCCGCCGCGTGTATCTTCAAAAATTGTAACAAAGCCCAACTTGCGATCGCCATTTTTGCTCCAATAGCTTTGAAGGGGCCGGGACAGGGGCGGATCCCGAAGTAGTGTGGATTGCCAACAATGAGATTGTGTTTTGTGCCCCTGGCGGCTCTTGCGCTGGTCCCTGCCCTCCGAGCCCAGACGGATGTGGTCACGGTCAACTACGACCTGAACCGGACCAACGCCAATCTGAGCGAGACGCTGCTGACGCCGTCGAATGTCAACCCGCGGCAGTTCGGGAAGGTGTTTTCGTTCGCCGTGGACGGGCAGGTTTACGCGCAGCCGTTGTACGTGCATGGTCTGCAGTTTGCTACGGGCGCGGTGCGTAACGTGGTGTTCGTGGCGACGATGCACAACAGCGTCTATGCGTTCGATGCGGACGGCGGGAATGGCTTGGCGCCGCTGTGGCAGGTGAACTTCGGGCCGTCGGTGAACCCGATGGATTTCTCCGATTCCGGCGGGCCGTACACGGACATTCAGAATGAGATCGGGATCCTCGGCACTCCGGTGATCGACACGGCGACGGGCACGCTTTACGCCGTGAATTTCACGGGGTCGAACGGAAACTACGCCTACTATTTACACGCGTTGGATTTGACGACGGGCGCGGAGAAATTCGGCGGGCCGGTGGAGATTCAGGGGTCGGTGGAAGGCAGCGGCTGGGGCGGCGAGGAGACGCCGGCCGGGGGGGAACTCGCGTTCGCGGCCGGTGATCATTTGCAGCGGCCGGGGCTTCTGCTGCTCAACGGCGTGGTTTACGTCAGCTTTGGCTCTCATGGCGATATTGCGCCGTGGCACGGTTGGCTGATGGGCTACAACGCGGACGACCTGACGCAGGCTTCGGTATTTAACACGACGCCGAATGACGCGGCGGGCGCGCTGTGGCAGGGGGGACATGGGCCAGCCAGCGACGGCCAGAACATTTTTCTGGCGACGGGGAATGGGACGTACGATTCGACCCGGCCGGCCTGGAGCCAGAGCGTGTTGAAGCTTGCAACCGAAGACGGGGTGAGCGTGGCGGACTGGTTCACGCCGTCGGAATGGGACACGCTGAACGGGAACGACAACGATGTGGGATCGAACGGGCCCGTCTTGATTCCGGGGACAAATCTGGCGTATCTGGCGGCGAAAGAGGGGCAGATGTTTTTGTTGGACCAGGGCGCCTTGGGCGAGGAAGTGGCGTCGAACACGCAGGTGGTGCAGAGTTTTCCCGTGGTCGACGCGTCCTTCAGCACGAGCTACCGGGAGAACAACGGGTACTTCGTGTTTAATTCGGCGTACTGGGATATGGGCGGGGGGAACGGGACGGTCTTTTTGTGGCCGTTCAACCAGAGCTTGCGGGCGTTCGGGTTCAGCGGCGGCAAGTTCCAGACGGCGCCTACGGTCGAGAACACGACGGCCGGGAATTCCATGCCGTTCAGCGGGTTCAGTGTGTCGGCGAACGGGGCGACGGCGGATACGGCGATCCTGTGGGCGACGTCGGCAGGTTATACAAACCTGCCGGCGCCCGGAACAATTCATGCCTTCGATGCTTCAAACATTTCGACCGAGCTTTGGAACAGCGGCGAGAGTGGGTCGCGGGACACGATGGGCGATTTCACGAAATTCGCCAACCCGACGGTGGCCAACGGGCGCGTGTATGCGCCGACGAGTTCGAACCGGGTGGATGTGTACGGTCTGCTGCCGGGGGTGGCGGGGATTGCGACGGTGGTGAATGCGGCTAGTTTCCAGGGAGGCGGCGTGGCGGGGGGAGAGATTGTGACGGTGTTCGGAAGCGGGCTTGGGCCTTCGTCGCCGGTGGCCGCAACGCCGGGAGCAAGCGGCTTCCCAACGACGCTTGGCGGCGTGAAACTCATTTTCGACGGGAAGCCGGCGCCGCTGCTGTTTGTTTCTTCCACGCAGATCAATGCCGTAGTGCCTTTCGCCTTGGCGGGCGGGACGACGACTCTCACGGTTGCCGCGCCGGGTGGCAGTTACACGGCGAAACTGGCGGTGAATGCGACGTCGGCGGCGCTGTTCACGCAGAACGCTTCGGGCGCGGGCCAGGGGGCGATTCTTAATGCGCCGACTTACTCGCAGAACTCCTCGTCGAATCCGGCCGCGCGCGGAGCTTCGGTTGCGCTGTATCTTACCGGCGCCGGACCCTACACGCCGGCAATGGCGGACGGACAACTGGCGCCCGCGACGAGCCTGCCGCTGGTGGAACTGCCGATCCAGGTGACCATCGGGGGCATTCCGGCGACGGTGACTTACCAGGGCGCGGCGCCGGGACTGGTGGCGGGACTTGTGCAGGTGAACGTGGAGGTGCCTGCCGACGTCGAGCCGGGTCCGGCGGCGCCGGTGTCCGCTGTCGTGGGATCATCGCCAGCCGAAAATGTTGTGACGATGGCCGTACGGTAGCCGCTAGAGGCCGGCTTTTTTCCAGAGGGCGTCGACACGCTGTTTCACATGGGGCGACATGCGGATGACTTCGGGCCAGGGGCGGGTGAAGCCTTCCTGCTTCCACTTGCGGGTGGCGTCGATGCCCATTTTCGAGCCGAAGTCGGGGAGGCGGCTGGCGTGGTCGAGCGAGTCGATGGGGCCCATGACGAATTCGATGTCGCGCTGCGGGTCGATGTTGTTGAGCGCGCGCCAGGCGGTTTCTTCGACGTTTTGGACGTCGACGTCCTCGTCGACGACGACGATGACCTTGCTGAACATCGCCTGGCCGAGGCCCCAGATGGCGTGCATGACCTTGCGGGCGTGCAGCGGATAGGACTTGCGGATGGAGACGAGCATCAGGTTGTGGAAGACGCCGGCGGCGGGCATACAAATGTCGCGGATTTCGGGCAACTGCATTCGCATGAGGGGCAGAAAAATGCGCTCGATGGCTTTGCCCATGTAGAAATCCTCCATGGGCGGCGGGCCGACGATGGTGGCGGCGTAGACGGGATGCTTGCGGCGCGTGACGCAGGTGACGTGGAAGACGGGGTAATCGTCTTCGAGCGAGTAGTAGCCGGTGTGATCGCCGAATGGGCCTTCGCGGCGGATTTCGCCGATGTCGACGTAGCCTTCGAGGACGATCTCCGAGTTGGCGGGGACTTCGAGGTCGCAGGTTTCGCAGTGGACCATTTCGACAGGCGAGCCGCGGAGGAAGCCGGCGATCATCATTTCGTCGAGGTCCGGCGGGAGCGGCAGGATGGAGGAGTACATGGTGGCCGGGTCCGAGCCGATTGCGACGGCGACGCTCATGCGCGCTTCCCTGCCCTCGGCGGCGAGGCGGCGGTAGTGCTCGGCGCCTTGCTTGTGGGTCTGCCAGTGCATGCCGGTGGTGCGCTCGTCGTAGACCTGCATGCGGTACATGCCGCAGTTACGCTTGCCGGTTTCGGGGTTGCGGGTGAAGACGAGCGGGAGGGTGATGAAGCGGCCGCCGTCGTCGGGCCAGCATTGGAGGATCGGGAAACTGTCGAGCGACAGGTCCTCGCGCTCGATGACTTCCTTGCAGTCGCCATCCTTGACGATTTTGGGGAAGAACGCGCCCATTTCGGCGAGTTTCGGCAGCATTTTGAGTTTGCCGATGAGGCCTTCGGGCATGCGCATTTCGAGGTACTCGGCGATGCGGCGGGCGACGTCTTCGACCGAGTCGACTTCGAGGGCGATCTCCATGCGGCGCATGCTGGCAAAGGTGTTGATGGCCACGGGAACGGAGCTGCCCTTGGGCTTTTCGAAGAGCAACGCGGGACCGCCGGTTTTGACGGAGCGGTCGGCGAATTCGGTGATTTCGAGATATGGGTCGACTTCGAAGGGGATGCGCTTGAGTTCCTTCTTCTTTTCGAGGGCGTGGAGAAAATCGCGAAGATCTTTGTAGGCCATCTGTTGTTTAGTATCTCGGGGCGCTGGACACGCCGGGGATGAAACAATGGTGGCATGAATTCACGAACAGCATTGGTAACCGGGGCGAGCCGGGGGATTGGGCGCGCCTGCGCGAAAGGATTGGCTAAGGCGGGGGTTCGGGTAGCGGTGGCGGCCCGGACGGTGGACGCGCTGGAGGCGCTCGCCGGGGAACTGCGGGCGGAGGGCGCGGAGGCATTCGTGGTGGAACTGGACCTGGCGGAGCCGGCCTCGATTGAAGCGGCGGCCGCGAAGGTGGCGGCGGAGTTCGGGCGGATCGACATCCTGGTGAATAACGCGGGGATTACGCGGGACGGGTTGGCGATGCGCATGAAGAAGGCGGACTGGGATGCGGTGCTGGCGGCGAACCTGACCGGCTCGTTTCTGCTGATTCAACAAGTTCTGCCTGCGATGATGCGCAACCGGTGGGGACGGATCATAAACATCTCTTCGGTAGTGGGCCAGGCGGGGAACGCCGGACAGGCCAATTATGCGGCGTCGAAGGCGGGGCTGATCGGGATGACGAAGTCGATCGCGCAGGAGATGGCGAGCCGGAACGTGACGGTGAACGCTGTCGCGCCGGGCTATATCGCGACGGCGATGACGGAGACGCTGCCGGCCGAGGTGAAGGAGAAGATGGTTGGCGCGATTCCGATGCGGCGGGTGGGGACACCGGACGAAGTGGCGGCGGCGGTGCGGTTCCTGGCGAGCGAGGAGGCGAGCTACATCACGGGCCATACGCTCGACGTGAACGGCGGGCTTTATATGTAGGCATGCGGTTGGCTGGGCGCAAAGGCGGCGTGTCACAATGGCCGCTGGATGCCGGCGAGGGATAAGTTTTCGATTGGATTGGTTCAGATGGCGTGCTCGACCGAGCAGGCCGCGAATCTCGAGAAGGCCATCGCGCACGTTCGCGAAGCCGCCAAGCGCGGGGCAAACGTGATCTGCCTGCCGGAGTTGTTCCGTTCGCAGTATTTTTGCCGCGAGGAGAACGCGGATCTGTTCGAGTTGGCCGAGGCGATTCCGGGGCCGAGCACGGAGGCAATCGGCAAGGTGGCGGGTGAGTTCGGCGTGACGGTGATCGCGTCTTTGTTCGAGCGGCGGGCGGCGGGTTTGTATCACAACACGGCGGCGATTCTCGGGCCGGACGGGAAGCTGCGGGGGATCTACCGGAAGATGCACATTCCGGACGATCCGCTGTACTACGAGAAGTTTTACTTCACGCCGGGAGACCTGGGGTTTTTGAACTTCGAGACGCCGCGGGCGCGGATCGGCGTGCTGGTTTGCTGGGACCAGTGGTATCCGGAAGGGGCCCGGCTGACGGCGTTACAAGGCGCCGATATTTTGTTTTATCCGACGGCGATCGGGTGGCATCCGTCGGAGAAGGCGGAATTCGGCGCGGCGCAGCTTGACGCGTGGACGACGATCCAGCGGGCGCACGCGATCGCCAACGGAGTGTATGTGGCGGCGGTGAACCGCATCGGCCACGAAGGGCCGCCGGAGCGGGGACTGGAGTTCTGGGGCTCGTCGTTCGCGGCGGATCCGTTCGGACAGATGGCGGCGCGGGCTTCGAGCGACAAGGAGGAGATCCTCGTTGTCGAGTGCGATCCGAAGCGCGCCGAGGACGTGCGGCGGAATTGGCCGTTCCTGCGGGACCGGCGGATCGACGCTTACTCCGGAATCACGGACCGGTGGCTGGATTGAGCGGCGCGGGTACACCGGCTTCGGCGGGTTACCGGATGCCCGCCGAGTGGGAACGGCACGAGGCGACGTGGATCGCGTGGCCGCATGAGACGCCGGACTGGCCGGGCAAGTTTGCGCCGATTCCTTGGGTGTACGCGTCGATTGTGGGGCAGCTTGCGCGGGGCGAGAAGGTTCGCATTCTGGTGCAGGACGCAGCGCAAGAGAAGAAGGCGCGGGGCGTGCTGCGAAAGTCCGGCGTTGGGACGGAGAACGTCGAGTTTTTTCACCACCCGACGAACCGGTGCTGGACGCGCGATTATTGCCCTTTGTTTGTGCGGAACGAAGACGGCGAGGTGGCGGCGACGAAGTGGATTTTCAACGGGTGGGCGAAGTATCCGAACCACGAGGACGATGACGCGGCGGGCGCGTGGGTGGCGGAGAGGCTTGGCGTGGAGACATTCAAGCCGGGTGTGGTGCTCGAAGGCGGGAGCGTGGACGTGAACGGGGCGGGCGCTTTGCTTACGACGGAGGAGTGCCTGCTGAGTCCGGTGCAGGCGCGGAATCCGGGGCTGGGCCGCGGCGAGATCGAAGCGTTGCTTGCGGATTATCTCGGCGCCGGGCTCGTGATCTGGCTGCGGCGCGGGATCGTGGGGGACGATACACATGGACACGTGGACGACATTGCGCGGTTTGTGGATGCGAACACGATTGTGGCGGCGGTTGAAGAGGATTCGTCGGAAGCGAATTACGAACCGCTGCGGGAGAACCTGGAGCTGCTGCGCGCGACGGGGTTCCGCGTGGTGACGCTGCCGATGCCGAAGCCGGTGTATTTCGACGGCCAGAGGCTGCCGGCGAGCTATGCGAATTTCTACATCGCGAATGCGGCGGTGCTTGTGCCGGTGTTCAACGACGCCAACGACCGCGTGGCGCTCAACACGCTGGCCGGATTGTTCCCGGACAGGCCGGTGGTGGGGATTTACTGCGGCGACCTGGTGCTGGGTCTGGGGACGCTGCATTGCATGACGCAGCAGCAGCCGGCTTCCCACTGAAGATGCGCCGCGACTAAAATCGCGGTATATGGTGCGGAAACTCTTACCGATGCTGTTGGCGCTTTGCGCGCTGCCCGTGGTTGGCCAGTACGATGGTCCGAGACCGCCGAAGGCCGATGTACCGTATCTGTCGCAGGCGGATAACCTGATCGCGACGGAGGTTACGGAAGCCAAGGAAGAAGACCGGAAAGACGGGCAGGTGTTCGTGATTCCCGGCGCGGCGTCGCCGGTGAAGACTCCGATGGCCGAGCCGATCTTCCTGTTTCAGTCCGATAAGATCCAGGCGGGTTCGCTGCAGTTATTCCGGCTGGATGTCAACGACGGGAACCGCGAGGTGAACTTGGGCGGCGGGAAGAAGCACAAGAACGCGGCGCGGCCGCTGCGGCTGGACGTCAAACAGCTTTCGACGAATTTGTTTCGCATCGAGGCGTATAACACGCTCGATCCGGGCGAATATTCGCTTTCGCCGAGCGACTCTAACGCTGCGTTCTGCTTTGCGGTTTACTGAGGCGGCGCTGATTCCGGGTTCCCGGCGGGCCGGCGCGGCATCAAACGAACGGATGGACTACACACTCGAGAAAACCGCCGCCGCGGATCACGCGCTGTTTCCGCTACTGGTCCGGCGATGGAGCCCGAACGCGTTTTCGCCGGAGCCTGTGGATCGGGAAACGCTTGCGACGGTGTTCGAGGCGGCGCGATGGTCGGCTTCGTGTTCGAACGACCAGCCGTGGTTCTACCTGGTTGCGACGCGGGACGATGCGGCGGCGTTCGAAACGATGCTCGGGTGTCTGGAAGACGGGAATATCAAGTGGGCCAAGACTGCGCCGGTGCTGGCGATAGGCGTGGCGCGGCTCACGTTTGAGCGGAACGGCAAGCCCAACCGGTGGGGTTACTACGATCTGGGGCAGTCGGCGGCTTACCTGACGGTGCAGGCGATGTCGATGGGATTGTGGGTGCACCAGATGGGCGGATTTTATCCGGAGAAGGTGCGCGAGGTTTATGGGGTGCCCGAAGGCTACGATCCGGTGGCGGCGATAGCGATCGGCAAGATGGGAGATCCGTCCGTCCTGCCCGGGTATTTAACCGAGCGGCACAACGGACCGCGGAGCGGCCGGAAACCGCTGCGGGAATTTGTTTTCACCGGGCGCTGGGGCGAGGCGGCCTTCTGAGCGGTTACGGCGAACTCTTTTTGAAATAGGCCACGCCGCCGCGGTCTTCGACGAACTCGACGCGGTCGCCGATTTCGGCGCGGGGGCCGAGGATGCGCGCGGTGAGGCGTCCGCCTTCGGCGAGATCGACGATGGCGAGTTGGTAGGGGACGTCCTTTGCGTACTGCTCGGGAGGCGAGTAGACGACGGTTTCCGTATATACGGTGGCGGTGGTATAGCTCATGCCGCCTCCAGGATGGAGACGACGCTGGTGGCGCCGGAGCCGCCGAGATTCTGGGCGAGGCCGAGGCGATGGCGTTCGAGTTGGCGCTCGCCGGCTTCGCCGCGGATTTGTTGAACGACGTCGTAGATCTGGCCGACGCCGGTGGCGCCGACGGGATGGCCCTTCGACTTCAGGCCGCCGCTCGCGTTCACGGGCAGTTTTCCTTTGATGCAGGTGTGGCCGGCGAGGGTGAAGGGACCGCCTTCGCCCTTGGCGACGAAGCCGAGATCTTCGAGGGCGAGGATTTCGGCGATGGTGAAGCAGTCGTGAACCTCGGCGAACTCGATGTCGGAGGCCTGCACGCCGGCCATGCGATAGGCCTTGGCGGCGGCTTCGCGGAGCGAGCGGAAGGTGGTGATGTCGTCCTTTTCGTCGAGGGCGACGTAGTCGGAGGTTTGCGCGATGCCGAGGACGCGGACGGGCTTGGCGGTGAATTCGGTGGCGCGTTCGAGGGGCGCGAGGATGACGGCGGAGGCGCCGTCGCTTACGAGGGAGCAGTCATAGACGGTGAGCGGGTCGGACACCGGCTTGCCTTTGAGCGCCTGTTCGAGGGTGATGACCTTGCGCATGTGCGCGGCGGGGTTCTTGG
>JAJYAR010000448.1 GCA_021779435.1 bacterium | reverse complement strand
GGCATTCGCATACCGCGTCCAAGGCGGACATGAAAGACATCGTGCTGGCCGCGCGGGCAATGAATGTAGGCATCGCGATCAAAGCCTCCGACGTCCATCTGGGCAAAATTCCCGCGAGCGCCTTCCCCCATGGTGCGTTCTCCCGGATCGAGGACGTGGTGGACCGTCCGGTGGTGAGCAACATCCTGGCCGAAGAGCCTGTATTGGGCGGACGCCTGGCGGCTAAGGGCAGCGGGTTCGGCCTCGCCCCCGTGATACCCGTCGGCATGAGAGCGGTCACGGTCCGCGTAAACGACGTCGTCGGTGTGGCGGGCTTTGTCCTGCCGGGGATGCGCGTGGACGTCCTGGTAACCGGACATCCCCCGCAGTCGGCGAGCATGATCACGACAACGTGCCTGCAGAACATCCTGGTGCTTTCGGCCGGCACGACCATGCAAGCCGATTCCGCCGGCAAGGCCATGCCCGCTCCAACCGTCACCCTGCTGGTCAACCCGTCCCAGGCCGAAATCCTCACCCTGGCCTCGAGTGACGGCCGCATCCAACTCGTGCTCCGCAACCCCGGCGACCAGCTCATCGAGAAAACTCCCGGCACCGAGATCACCCAGTTGTACGGCATACGGGGCGCGCCCCCACCTTCCCCACCGGCGCGGGACTCTCACCCGATGCTCCGCCGCGTTTCGGCTCCGGCAGTCGTGAAGGCCCCGCCGCCGGACGAGATCGTCGTCTTCCGCGGCAACAAGCGCAGCGTTGAAGTCCTCTCCGGCAGCGCCAAAACGGAGGGCAACTGAGATGAGCGCCCGCCCTTTTCTGTTGAAAACCCCAACTGCGGCGCTGTCTGTTCTGGCCTTGGCCTGCACCATCGGCGCGGCGCGGGCAGAGGATCTTTCGATGACCGTCGGCCAGAGCATGGTCCTGGACTTCTCCGCCTCCATCGGCCAGCTCTCCACCAGCAACCCCGATATCGTCGACTCCAGTCCGGTGACGCACCAGGAAGTCCTCCTCCACGCCAAGTCGTATGGAACCGCCACGGTCATCGTGTGGGGCAAGGGCGGAGAAAAGCGCTTCTACAACATCACCGTGGAACTGAACCTGGATCCGCTCCGCAAGCTCTACAGCGAGACTTTCCCCGGACTGAAGATTCGGGTCCAGTCGGCGCGGGAATCACTGTCGATCACCGGGCATGTGCCGACCAAGGAGATCGGAGACCGCGTGGCGGCTCTGGCGGCGCCCTTCGCCAAGACGGTCGTCAACGACCTCGCGCTGGACACGCAGGGCGCCGACGAACAGGTTCTGCTGCACGTCGTCTTCGCCCTGCTCGACCGTTCCGTCGAAGACCAGTTTGCGGTGAATCTCGTGAGCACCGGTGCGGGCAACACACCCGGCGGCATCACCTCCGGGGGCGCGCCGGCGCCGCAAATTTCCCAGTTGGGCGGCACCATCGGAGCTCCCGCCAGCGGAACCACCACCACCTTCACGATCGCCGACGCCTTGAATATTTTCGCCTTCCGGCCCGACCTGAACCTCGGGGCCTTTATCCGCGCGCTCCAGACCCGCCAGCTTCTGCAGATTCTCGCCGAGCCAAACCTGCTGACCAGCAACGGGAAAGAGGCGAGCTTCGTTGCCGGTGGCGAGTTCCCGGTCCCCGTGCTGCAGGGTGGCGCGGCGGCCGGCGCCATCACCATCATGTACCGCGAGTTCGGCATCAAGCTCGACTTCGCGCCGCAGATCACCGAACACCGGACCATCCGTATCCACGTGAAGCCCGAGGTGTCGTCGCTCGATTTCACCAACGCCATCACCCTCAACGGATTCACCATCCCGGCGCTGGCCACGCGCAAGGCTGAAACCTACGTGGAGTTGGCGGCGGGGCAGACGTTTCTCATCGCGGGCCTGTTGGACGACGAGGTCACGCAGACGCTGACACGGATCCCGGGGCTGGCGAATCTTCCGATCCTTGGCGCGCTGTTCCGCAGCAAGGCGGAGAACCGCACCAGAACCGAACTGGTGATCATGGTGACGCCGCGGATCGCCTCGCCGCTCAAGCCCGGCGCAAAGCCGCCCTTGCCCGAGATGATCGAGCCGTTCCTTCCGCCGGCCCATGCCGCCACCCCGAATGCCAAGCCCGTGGGCAAGTTCTGGCGCCATAAGTCCTCCAGCACCACTTCGGAAGCCGCTCCGGCGGCAACTCCCGCGGCGAGCCAGTCCGGAGCCGGGGGGAACTAACACCGATGGCGGCTTCCTCTCCCAACCCGGGCAGCCGGACTCGCCTTTCGGCGATCTTGATCGCGCCGGACCGCCAGCTTGCGCGCCAGTTCACCGACGCGCTCGCCCCGGCGCACGCCTTCCAGATCGCGGCCGAAATGAAGACGTACCCGGCGTTGAAGGCGCTCGAAGTCCGGCTGGATCAGGTGCGTCCGGACGTGCTCCTGCTGGATTTGGCCACGGACCTGGAAGCCGCCTGCGACGTCATCCGCGAAGCCGCCGCCCATCGGCCGGGGTGCAAGGTCATCGGCCTCCACCGGTCCAACGACTCGGAGGCGATTCTCAAGTCCCTTCGCGTCGGCGCCACCGAATTCCTCCACGCCCCTTTCCAAGCCACTGCCCAGTTGGAGGCGGCGCAGCGGATCGAACGCCTTCTGCACGCCGCCCAGCCGCCCTCCGCAATGGGCCAGGTGATCGTGTTCACCAGCGCCAAGGAAGGCTCGGGAGCGACCACGCTCGCGCGGGAGATGGCATACGCTCTTCGCTCGCAGACCCGGCAGCGCGTGCTGCTCGCCGACTTCGACGCCCTGGGTGGGACGCTGGCCTTTACCTTGAACGCGATTCAGGACGCGCTTCCCGCCGGCGAAGAAGGATGGCTCGATGGCGACGGGCGGCCGCGCGCGGCCGAGTACCGCGGAGTGTCGCTGATCGCGAATCCGCAGGCCCCGCCGGAAACCCCGGCCGGTGGCGAGCGCTTGCAGGAGTTTCTCGAGTCGGCCCGGCAGGGCTACGACTGGGTGCTGGCCGACCTTCCGCCGGTCTTTGAGAGG
>JAJYAR010000447.1 GCA_021779435.1 bacterium | reverse complement strand
ACTCGCGCTCGGCGAGGCGCGTCGCGTGGTGCAGGAACAGCCGGTGCAGACCATTCCGGCGGCGCTGCGCAGCAAGAGCGGCCAGGCCAACAAGCGGCTGGGGCAGGGCCAGGGCTACAAGTACGCGCATGACTATCCCGAGAACATCTCGGGTGACGATTACCTCGAGAAGCCCGTGACGCTCTACACACCAAAGACGGCGGGGTGGGAGTCGAAGATTGCGGACCGACTCGCACGCTGGAAAGGGCTGAAGGACGAGATTCGTGCGCAGCGTGCGTCAACCAAACGGCGGGCGGCTGAGTAGCGCCGGATTTCTGAGCAGGCCCCGAGGTCAGCGACCCCCGGCTAAAACGGGACCTCAGCGGACGATGGTCCGGTGTAGCCGGCCTCCGCAGAGGCCGGGGATTGCGGGATTGAGGAAGGGTGGATCGGCTCGCTGGCGCTCGTCGCCCCGGGAGGGCCAAAGGTCGGAATCATCGCCCCGGCAGCATCAGGGAGGGGCGATTTTCCGAGTTCGTTTACCCGCAAGCCGCTTGCCGCGTGGGGCTACCGAGCTAGCATCGGCGACATGAAATCCCGTGTGTCCGGCTGCTGTGTGCTGTGGGTTGCGCTTGGCATGGCGACCTCGGCGTTTGGCGAGAACACAAAGAGCGGCGTTCGGATCGATCTCGACGAGACTCCCGCTCCGGTGGCCAAGACGCCCGCGCCGGCCGCCGCATCCAAGCCGCAGAAGCCCGCGGTGGAGCCGAAGGCAACGGTCGACTCGAAAGCGGCGCCCGGCGCGAAACCGGCGCCGAAGTCCGCTGCGAAGAAGGATGAGCCGCCGCCGAAGATCGAGGGAATGGAGATCTCCCGCGGGGAACGCGGCTACGTCGGACTTTCGCTTCAGAACAACACGTTTCGCATGACGTTTTACGGGCCGGACAAAAAGCCCGTTGCGCCGGACGTCTCGAGCGTGGCTTTGCGGTGGCCCGTCAACTACCAGAAGAGCGATGAGCGAACCACGCTGCTGCCCTCGTCCGATGGCAAAGCCCTGGTCTCCGAGAAGATCGTGCGGCCGCCTTTCTCATTCAAGTTGTTCATCACGATGCTGAAGGACAGCGCGACGGGCGCTGAAGTCCTGCCCGAGACGTACGTGGTGGATTTCCGCGGGTAGCGGGCGACACGGGCGTCCAGCCCGGGTGCAGGGACGCCATGCACGTCGACGCCCCTGACACGGCAACCGGCCATGCGGCCGCGAGCGGGGTCGCGTCCCTGCCACGTACGGTCGCAAGGGGGCGCAGGTCCGTGCATTGACACGCCAGCATGTGGAGGGAAACGTTGCCGGTCCTTTCACCATGACCGCATCCGACCAGCCGCCGTTTGATACCGTCGAAGCCGCGATCGCGGACATCGCCGCCGGGAGGCTTGTGATCGTGACCGACGATGAGAACCGCGAGAATGAGGGTGACCTCATCATGGCGGCCGAGAAGGCGACGCCCGAAACGGTGAACATGATGATCCGGTACTGCAGCGGAATTGTCTGCGTGCCGACGGTGGAGCCGCAGCTGCGCCGCCTGGGCCTGGGGCCGATGGTCGCGCGCAACCGCGAGTCGCACCGGACCGATTTCACGGTCAGCGTCGATGCGGCGGAAGGGATTTCAACGGGCATCAGCGCGTTTGATCGCGCGAAGACGATCCGGGTGCTGGCTGACCCGGCCTCGCGTCCGGATCAACTCGTCCAGCCCGGTCACGTGTTCCCCCTGCGGTCGCGTCCGGGTGGCGTGCTCGAGCGGGCGGGGCACACGGAGGCGGCGGTCGATCTTGCCACCCTCGCGGGGCTGTCGCCGATGGGTGTGCTGTGCGAACTGGTGAACGACGACGGGACCGTCCAGCGGCTTCCGCAGTTGGTGGAATTCAAGAAACGGTTCGGGCTGAAGATGATCTCCATCGCGGCGCTCATCGAGTACCGGGCCCGGCGGGACCAGCTGATCGAGCTTGTGATGCAGAAGCCGTTCTCGTCGGAGTTCGGCGATTTCACGCTCCATCTTTTCCGCAGCCGCATCGACGAACGGCATCACGTGGCGGTGTCGATGGGAACGCTCGGGCCGGAGCCGGCGCTGGTGCGGGTGCACAGCGAGAACATCCTTGCCGATGTCTTTCAGGCGAAGGGCATGCCGGGGCATCAGGTTCTCCACGACTCGCTCGCGGCGGTTGCACGCGAAGGACGCGGCGTGGTGCTCTACATGCAGCCAACGAACCAGGCGGCGGCACTGATCGGGGGACTTGCCGCGAAGCCGGGGGAATCCGGCGGCTCGATGAGCCTCCGTGACTATGGCATTGGCGCGCAGATCCTTTCCGCCCTGGGACTCCGAAAGATCAGGCTGCTGTCGAGCAGCACGCGGAAGGTCGTCGGACTCGACGGCTACGGGCTCGAGATCGTGGAGCAGCTCACTCCGGGTGGGCGTGCCTGAGCGGCGGTTCGGCAAGACTTTCGAGTTGCGCAATCGCGCTTTGCCCTAGCGAATAGACCCTTCATGAGTTTGGACGCGCCAGAACGCACCCCCATCAATGGTGCCGAATACCGTTTCGGCATCGCTGCGGCGCGTTTCAACGGCGAGCTGGTCGAGGGGCTTCTCGCGCGTGTGATGGAGACGCTGGGTGAAGCAGGCGTGAAGCAGGAGAATCTCGCGGTGATCCGCGTGCCCGGCTCGCACGAGGTGCCCTGGGCCGCCCAACGGCTGGCGATGGGCAGCCAGTGCGATTGCGTGATCGGGCTGGGGGTGCTCATCGCGGGCGATACGAACCACCACGAGATGGTGGGTTCCAGCGTGTCGAACGCGCTGCAGCAGGTTGCCCTCGGCACGCACACCCCCGTCATCAATGGCGTGATTGTCGCGAATACGGCGGAGCAGGCCCGCGAGCGGTGCCTCGGGCGGATCAACCGCGGTGCCGAGTTTGCGCAGGCCGCGCTTGAAATGGCTGCGCTGCGCAGGAAGTTTCCACGATGAGCAAAGCCCAGTTCGCACAACGCCGCGATGGCCGGGTCGCAGCTC
>JAJYAR010000446.1 GCA_021779435.1 bacterium | reverse complement strand
GCACGCCGCCCAGGCATCCGCCGCGGCCAGCGCGCCCGCGTGGCGGACATCCTCGGCGATGGCGATGAAAACACAGTCGAACGGCGGCAGATTGCGCGGCAGCGTGCCAGCCGGGTCCGCCAGCACCGCCTGGGGGTCGGCGATCCACAGCGTTGCCAGCCCGGTGCGTTCGGCGTCGAGCAGGCAGCCCAGCGGCAGATTGGCCTGGAAATCCCCGATCACCGCCAGAGCCAGCACGTGCCGCGCCGGCGCGGCGGACGGGCGGACGATGACCGGTGTGCCGGTGACAGCGTTCCGCAGATGGGCCACGCCGGCCGCGGCATCCCCCTGCGCCTGGCAGACCTCCCACAGCAGCAGACGCGCCTGCAAAGCCAGCTCCGGCGCCGCCACCAGGGCTTCGAGCATGGCGCGGGCCGCCATCCAGTCGCCGCGCTCGGCGGCGCGCATCGCCGCCTCGAATGGCGCCTCGTCGGCCGCCTGGAAACCGTCCATGCCATACTCCCGCGGGCCCGGATGGGTCCGGTCCATGCCAGCGTATGGCGACGGTCTGAAAAAAGGGTGAAGCGCGGCCCCGCGGCTCAGCCGCCGGTGACGCTCATGTGGCGCGCCACCGCGGGGCGATTGTGACGGCGATCGATGATGAAATCATGGCCCTTGGGCTTGCGCCCGATCGCTTCCTCGATCGCGTCCCGGAGATCGGCGTCGGTGCCGCCGGCGCGCAGGACGCGGCGCAGATCCGCCTGGTCGTCCTGGCCGAGGCACATATAGAGCATCCCGGTGCAGGTCAGCCGCACGCGGTTGCAGCTTTCGCAGAAATTGTGCGTCATCGGCGTGATGAAGCCGATTCGCCGCCCGGTCTCGGCGACGGTGTAGTAGCGGGCCGGTCCGCCGGTGCGGTAGTCGGTCTCGGTCAGCGTCCAGCGCTGCTTCAGCCGCGCCCGCACGAGCGAAAGCGGGAGATATTGATCGGTGCGGTCCTGATCGATGTCGCCCATCGGCATGGTCTCGATGAGACACAGGTCGAACCCGTGCTCGCCGCACCATGCGAGCATGGTGTCGAGCTCGTGCTCGTTGACGTCCTTGAGGGCGACGGCGTTGATCTTCACGGCCAGCCCCGCGGCCTTGGCGGCGAAAATGCCATCCAGGGTCTTCTCGATCTTGCCCCAGCGGGTGATGGCGGCGAATTTTTCCGCCGAGAGCGTGTCCAGGCTGACATTCACGCGGCGCACGCCGGCAGCGGCGAGATCCTCGGCGAAGCGGGCGAGCTGGGTGCCGTTGGTGGTGAGGGTCAGTTCGTCGAGCCGGCCATCGCCGGGGCCGATGCGCTGGCCGAGGGCGCGAACCAGCGTCATCACCTCGCGGCGGACGAGCGGCTCGCCGCCGGTGAGGCGGATCTTGCGCGTGCCGAGCGCGATGAAGGCGCCGGCGACGCGTTCGAGCTCCTCCAGCGAGAGGATTTGCGCCTTCGGCAGGAAGGTCATGTCCTCCGCCATGCAGTAGGCGCAGCGAAGGTCGCAGCGGTCGGTGACCGAGATGCGCAGATAGGTGATGCTGCGGCCGAACGGGTCGATCATGCGCCGTCTCGTCTCCGTTTCCTCTCTCCGGGCATTAGCCACCATGCGCCGGGCGGGATCAAGGGCCGCCTTCCTCGACGGGTTCGAGCGTCACCGCCAACAGGTTCACCAACACCTTGCCGACATGCTCGAAATTCACCGTCGCCCGGCCGGCGATCACCGATTGAACCTGCCCCAGGCCCCAGTCCGGACGGCCGGGGTGGCGCACGAACTGGCCTGGCAGAATATCCGTGAGGCCCGAGGGGGACATGGCGGCGCCAATGGTCGTTTCCAAGACGCTCCGCACATGGTGCTATGCATCGCTGCCGACAACCTCCGCCTCGGGTAGGGCCAGATGAGCGATCCGGACCGTATGCGCGACGACCAAGCCGCCTCGCTGCGCCTCGCCGAACTGCTGGCGACGCGGATCAGCCACGATCTCGCCGGGATGAGTGGTTCGCTCGTCGGCACGCTGGAGCTCATCAGCGAGGACGCCTCGGCCGCCGCCGAGGCGCTGCCGCTCGCGATCGAGACGGCGCAGGCGCTGGCGCGGCGGCTACGCCTGCTGCGCGCGGCCTGGGGGCCACCCGGCTCGCCGATGGGGCTCGGGGACCTGCAGGGGCTGGCGACGGGCCTGTCGCTCGGGCGGCGGATGCGGCTCCATCTTCTCGACCTGGAGGATGTCGCCTATCCGGCGCCCGCGGCGCGCCTGCTGCTGAACCTGATGATGCTGGCGGTGGAGAGCCTGGCCGGGGAAGGCGAGGCGGCGCTGGCGGGCGGGCCGGAGCAAGGCGTGCTCATCACCATCGCCGGCCCGCGGGCCGCCTGGCCGTCCGGCTTCGCCGGCCTGCTCGCGGATCCGAACTCCGCCTGGCAGGCGTTCGCGGCGCCGCGGACCTTGCTGGCGCCGCTCACGGTGCTGATCGCCGCCGCCAGCGGTTTCGGCCTGTCGCTGCTGCTGGCCGGGGGACCGGCCGCCGCCACCGAGCCGCCACCGCTGCTGATGCGCCCGTTCGCGGCGGCGTGAACGGGCGGTCCGCGCCGCTTTACCGAATCTTCGCACGTGCGGCTGAAACTGCGTGATCGACGTATCGGAGATCGCGCATGGACGACTTGCTCGCCGACTTCCTGACGGAAACCAGCGAGAGTCTCGCCGAGCTAGATGTTGCTCTGGTCAAGCTCGAGCAGACGCCGGATGACCACGCGACGCTGTCGCAGATTTTCCGCCTGGTGCACACGATCAAAGGCACCTGCGGCTTTCTCGGCCTGCCGCGGCTCGAGCGCGTCGCCCACGCCGGCGAGAACGTGCTCGGCAAGCTGCGAGACCGGCAGCTCAGCGCCACGCCGGGAATCATCACCTCCATCCTGGCCGGGCTCGACCGCATCAAGGCCATCGTCGGCGGCCTGGCCGAGACCGGCGAGGAGCCGGCTGGCGACGATACGGCCTTGATCGCGGCGCTCAACGAGGCCGCCGCGGGGCACG
>JAJYAR010000445.1 GCA_021779435.1 bacterium | reverse complement strand
CGGCGCCGTGCGTGCCGCCGTCAAAAATCTGCCCCAAGACTTGCGCGAAGCCATCGTCCTGTGCGAGTGGGAGGAGCGCAGTGTGGCGGAGGCCGCCGCGATTTTGGAAACGACGCCGAAGGCTGTGGAATCAAGGCTTTATCGCGCCCGGGGCGTCTTGCGGGAGCGCCTGAAAAGCTGGTTGTAAGTGGTGGCGCCGGAAAGTTCGTGGCTGGACAAACCGGGGCCGGGGCTTACAGTTTGAGCATGAAAGAATCCCCGCAGATACTGCTGGTGGGGCCGCTGGACGCTGACGCTGATTTTCTGCACGCCGAGGGATTTCGGACGGAACAGGCGGCGGATTTGGCGGGCGGAATCGTCCTGATTCGCCGCAGCCTGTTTGATCTGGTGCTTCTGGATTTGGAGCTTCCGGGGTGCCAGGGGCTGGATGCGCTGTGCCGGTTTTATCCGGCCGCCGCCAGCGTGCCGATCGTGACGCTCGCCCGGCGGACCAAGGCCGGCCTGGCGGTTGAGGCCATCGCCCACGGGGCGCAGGATTGCCTGTTCAAGGAAGGCCTGGACCCGGCGGCGCTGGCGCAAACGGCGCGCAACGCCATCGCGCGGCACCAGCACCAGCAGTCGTTCATTGACGACCGCACCCTGCTCCGCGCGTTGATGAAGTTCATTCCCGACTCCATTTACTTCAAGGACACCGGCAGCCGTTTCATGATGATGAGCGGGGCGCAGGCCGAAAAATTCCATCTCGCCGACCCCTCCGAGGCGATGGGCCGGACCGATCACGATTTCTTTACCGGACCGCACGCGGACCAGGCGCTGGCCGATGAAAAGAAAATCATGCGCACCGGCCGGCCGCTCGTGGGCATCGAGGAAAAGGAAACCTGGCCGGACGGCAGCGAGACCTGGGTTTCCACCACGAAGATGCCGCTGCGCGACGCCGCCGGCCGCATCATCGGCACCTTCGGGATTTCGCGCGACATCACCGAACGCAAGCGGATGCAGGACGCGCTGGCGTTGCGGACGCGGCAGTTGGAGCAGAAGAATGAGCAGATCGCCGAGGAGCTCAAGATGGCCCGCGAACTCCAGCTGGCGATGCTGCCGAATGAATTTCCCACCTTCCTCAATGGCGATAAATCTCCCGGCGAAAGCGCATTGGAATTTTTCAGCTTCTACCGCCCGAACGGCTCGGTCAGCGGCGATTTTTTCACGGTGACGGCCTTGTCCGATTCCAAGGTGGGCGTTTTCATCTGCGACGTGATGGGCCACGATGTCCGCGCCGCGCTGGTCACGGCGATGTTGCGCTCGCTGGTTCAGGATCTGGGGGCTTCCGTGCCGGACCCGGGCGAGTTGCTGGCCAAGATCAACAATAATCTGCACAGCATCTTCAAGCAGACGGGCACCACGATGTATGCGACCGCGTTTTATCTGGTGGCGGATGTGGCGCGCGGCGAAATCCATTACGCCAGCGCCGCGCATCCCGAGCCGCTGCAAGTGCGACGGACCGCCGGCCTGGTGGAACGGCTCGCGGGCAACGGCGCGCCCGGTCGCGTCAAGGGTCCGGCCTTGGGACTTTTTGCGGATGCGCAGTTCCCGACGCACCAGCGCAAACTGGACGCCGGCGATTTGATCGCGCTCTATACGGACGGGCTGATTGAAATCAATTCGCCGGATCAGCAGCAGATGTTCACCTCCGAACTGCTCACGGACGCCGTGCGGCGGCGGGCGCAGCTTCCGACCTCCGATTTGCTGGCCGGGGTGATTTCGGAAATCCGCGAATTTTCCGGCCAGGCCGGCTTCGATGACGATGTCTGCCTCGTCGGCATGGAGGTGAAACGCCTTGGCCCGACGGCGGACAATTTCAGGCGCTGACCGCTGCTTACGCCGCTGCTTGCATCGCCGCCAAATCCGCGACGGCCTTTTCCCATTCGGCATTCGCGGCCTCGAGCCGGGTGGTCACCGCCGTCAGTTCCCGGTTGATCTGCGTGGCGCGGCCGCCGGAATGATACGTCTCCGGCTTTTCCAGTTCGGCCGCGTAGTCGCGTTCCTTCGCTTCGAGGTCGGCGATTTCCTTCTCCAGCGCGGCGATGCGTTTGGGCAGTTCGTTTTTCTTGTCCGAACGCGCCTGCCGTTGCGCGGCTTCCAGACGTTTCTGTTCTTTGCGATCCACCTTGGGCGCGGTCATCGGCCGGCTGACAGCGCTGCCAAAGCTCGAACTCGTCAGCGCCGCCCGCGCGGTTTGCGCGGTCTTGTCCAAATAATACTGGTAGCCGCCGGTGAAATGCCGGAGCGTGCCCGCCTCGACACGGATGACGTGCGTGGACAAGGCGCGGATGAAATGCACATCGTGGCTGATGAACACCAGCGTGCCTTGATACTGCTTCAACGCCTCGATGAGCGCATCCACGCTCGCCAGATCCAGGTGCGTCGTCGGCTCGTCCATCAGCAGCAGGTTCGGCGGATCGAGCAACAGCTTCACGAGCGCGAGGCGGCTTTTTTCGCCGCCGCTCAACACTTTCACCGGCTTGTAAATGTCGTCGCCGCGAAAGAGAAAGCTGCCCAGCACCGTGCGGATCGCCTGCTCGGTGATGCGTTGCGGCGTGTCCAGCGCCTCCTGAAACACCGTGTGGTTCGGGTTCAACATCGCCGCGCGATGCTGCGCGAAGTAGCCGAACTTCGCGTTGTGCCCGAGCTTGTGTTCGCCCGCCTGCGGCGTGAGCACCTGCGCCAGCAATTTCAACAGCGTGGATTTGCCCGCGCCGTTCGGGCCGACGAGCACGATGCGCTGGTCGCGTTCGACTTCCAGGTCAATGCCGTCGTAAATCAATTTCTCGCCGTAGCCGAACTTGATCTTCTCCAGCGTGATGACGCGCTGGCCGCTGCGCTGCGGCTGCGGAAAGCGAAAACCCATCGTCGCGTCCGGGCCGTCGGGAATCTGCACCATGTCCTCCTTGATGCGTTCGATCTGCTTGCGCTTGCTCTGCGCCTGCGACGCCTTGCTGGCTTTGGCGCCGAAGCGGTCGGCGAACAATTGCAACCGGTCAATGT
>JAJYAR010000444.1 GCA_021779435.1 bacterium | reverse complement strand
TTGCGGATGAGGAGAATGGGCTAGCCACGGCCCATTTTTTTTTTCCTTGAAAGAGATCGTAGTGCAAACCGAATCGCAAACTGCGCAGATTCCGGCAGTTTCGGCTCGGCAGCGGCCCGGCGCTTTGGCGCCCGACCATGCCGAGTTGCTTGCGCGCACCGTGGCCGGCTTGGGGTACGAGTTGGTGGATGTGGAACGCGCCGGTCGGGGTTTGCTGCGGGTGACGATCGATCGCGAGCCGCAGGAGGGTGCCGCCGGAGCCGATATGGCGGGCGTCCTGCACATCACGGTCGACGATTGCGAGCGGGTGAGCCGGCATTTGAGCCACCTCTTTGCCGTGGAAGGGGTCGATTACGACCGGCTGGAGGTGTCTTCCCCCGGGTTGGATCGGCCGCTGCGCAGCGGACGCGATTTTGCGCGGTTCGCTGGTGCGCTCGCAAAGGTGCAGTTGCGCGAACCGGTGGCGGGAAAGCGTCGTTTCCGCGGGCGGTTGCTTGGGCTCGTCGCCGGGGCGGACGGGGCGGCCGAGCGGGTGCGCATGGCGCTGATTCCGGAGGGTGCATTACCGGTGGGTGGAGGGCGCCGCGGCGTAGCCGGCTCGCGGAAGGCGGGGGGAAGCGCGGCAGTGCAGGAAGAGACGGTCGAGTTTGCGTTGGCGGAGATCGAAAAGGCGCGCCTAGCTCCGGAGTGGGAGTTTCCGGCGCCTGCACCGGGGCCAGCCCGGCGTGGCGGGCGTCCGCGTGGGAAAAAATAGGGTTCTGGCTGTTTCCGTTGGGGTTGAGCGATCACGATGAGTCGAGAAATTCTGTTGCTGGTGGATGCGTTGGCGCGCGAGAAGAACGTCCCGAAGGACGTCGTTTTCGGCGCGCTCGAATCCGCGCTCGCCGCTGCGACCAAGCGGCTGTTCGCCGAGGATGACGTGGAGATCCGGGTTGCCGTCGATCGGGAAACCGGCGAGTACGACGCGTTCCGGCGCTGGCTCGTCGTTCCGGACGAGGCCGGCCTCCAGGAGCCGGGCCATCAGATCATCCTGACCGATGCGCGCGAGCAGATCCCTGACGTCGAGGTCGACGAGTACATCGAGGAGTCGTTGCCGCGGCAGGATCTCGGCCGCCGCTTCGCGCAGGATACGAAGCAGGTGATCCTGCAGAAGATCCGCGATGCCGAGCGCGAGCAGTTGCTGGCGGAGTTTCTGTCCCGCAACGATTCGATCGTCAATGGCACCATCAAGCGCATGGACAAGGGGGATGCCATCGTCGAGATCGGCAAGATCGAGGGTCGCCTGCCTCGTTCCGAGATGATCCCGAAGGAAAACCTGCGCATCGGCGACCGCGCCCGCGCCTACGTCGCGAAGATCGATCGCAATCTGCGGGGTCCCCAGGTCATTTTGACGCGGACGTCGCCCGAATTCCTGATGAAGCTCTTCGAGCTCGAGGTTCCGGAGATCGAGCAGGGACTGCTGCAGATCAAGTCTGCGGCCCGCGATCCGGGCGTCCGCGCCAAGATCGCGGTGTGGACCAACGATCGCCGCATCGATCCGATCGGCACCTGCGTCGGCATGCGCGGCTCCCGCGTCCAGGCAGTCACCAATGAGCTGGGCGGCGAGCGCGTCGATATCGTGCTGTGGTCGGACGACCCGGCGCAGTTCGTGATCGGCGCCCTGGCGCCGGCCAACGTGTCGTCGATCGTCGTCGACGAGGATCAGCATTCGATGGATGTCGTCGTCGACGAGGACAATCTCGCGATCGCGATCGGACGCAGCGGCCAGAACGTGCGGCTGGCCTCGGAACTGACCGGCTGGCAGATCAACATCATGACGGCCGAGGAATCCGAGCAGAAGCAGCACCAGGAGCAGGAGAACATCCGCAAGTCGTTCATGGAAAGCCTGGACGTGGATCAGGAGGTCGCGGACATCCTGATCGGCGAGGGCTTCTCGAGCGTTGAGGAGATCGC
The DNA here is from genome assembly GCA_021779435.1 of bacterium. The sequence goes on along the minus strand of JAJYAR010000444.1, from coordinate 1,090 downwards.
CTACGTGCCGGTGAACGAGCTGCTGGAGATCGAGTCGTTCGATCCGGACACCGTCGAGGAACTGCGTACCCGGGCGCGCAATGCCGTGCTGACCGAGGCGATCCGGCGCGAGGAAACCCTCGACAAGGCGGACAAGACGCTGCTCGAACTCGACGGCGTGGACGCGGAACTGGCGATCAAGCTCGCGGCAGCGGGGATCCGCACGCGCGATGAGCTCGGGGACCTGGGTGTCGATGAACTGGTGGACATGGCCGGGATCGAACCGGCACGGGCCAGCGCCCTGATCATGGCGGCGCGCGCGCACTGGTTCGAGTGATTTCGGGAAAAGGGGTCTGACACAGGATGGCCAGCAACACAGTCGCTCAATTCGCAACGGAACTGAAGCTTCCGCCGTCGGTGCTGTTGGAGCAGTTGCGCTCCGCCGGCGTGGACAAGCACGTCGAAACCGACGAACTGTCGGAGGAAGACAAGGCGCGTCTGCTCGAAGCGTTGCGCAAGGCGCACGGTGGCGGCCAGGATGCCGGCAAGCGGAAGATCACCCTCACGCGCCGCTCGACTTCGGCAATCAAGCAGGCGGACGCGACCGGCAAGGCGCGCACGATTCAGGTCGAGGTTCGCAAGAAGCGCGTGTTCGTCAAGCGTGATGAGTCCGAGGGCGATGCGGTTTCGGCGCCGTCGACCGCGGTTGCCGCTTCCGTCATCGATGAGACCGAGCAGGCGCGCCGCGAAGAAGAGGCGCGCCGTCAGGCCGAACTGATCGCCCGCCAGATGGAAGAGGCACGCGAGCGCGCCGAACGCGCGCAGCGCGAACTCGAAGAGGCGCAGCGGCGCGAGCAGGCGGCGCGCGAGGCCTCGGAGTCGCAGGCTGCCGAAGGGCAGGCGCAACTGGAGCGCGCCCAGGCCGAACGGGATGCGGCGGCGGCGGCGCAGGCAGAGGCTGCGGAACAGGCGCGGCTTGCACAGGTGGAGCAGGAACGTGCGCGCCGGGCGGTCGAAGAGGAAGTCGCGGCGATCAAGAACATGATGGCGGCGCCCAAGAAGGTGTTGCGGGCTCCCGCGGCCGAAGGAACACTGCACAAGCCGGCAACGG
>JAJYAR010000443.1 GCA_021779435.1 bacterium | reverse complement strand
TGTCCGCTGCGGTATAAGATGCCGCAGCGGCCGGGCCGGAAAGCGCGCGGGCCGAGGGAGAGCGATTGGGAATGACATTCGGACGAGCGCTGGATGCGGCCTTCATAGAAAAGCTGCAAGCCGAGGCGCGCCGCGACGGCTGGTGGGCCGATGTGCTGGCGGACCCCACGCTTATCATCGCCCTGCGAGGCACGTATCTGAACGTCTACTGGCGCGGGCAGTCCATCTTCTGCGTCAAGTCCACGTCGTCGGGGCTCAACGTCACCACGCACGAGAAGTATTTGATCGACCCCGCATTGAAGTCGCAGGTGACGCTGAATGACAGGGATTTCGATATCTCGGCCCTCGCCGAGAAGGGCTTGATTCGCCGCTACGAAGGTCCGGCTACAATCGCGAAGATGAAGAAGGCAGCCGAGCTTTTTTCCCCGCTGGAGAAGACGGGATGCCACGAGATCGCAGTGGGCAGCGCCGATTTCATTGATTGCGAAATCGCCTTTCCCGGCTGGGTATCGCTCGGTGACGGCGGAAAGGATACGCGCGATCCGCGAATCGATATCGCAGTGCTCGAGCCGTTTGCCGACCAAGCCCGCCTCGTCTTCTGGGAGGTCAAGCATTTCAGCAACGGCGACCTGAGGGCGAAGGCGGGGCCGGCGCCCGTCGTGCGCCAGATGGCGACATACAAGAAGTGCTTGTCCGAGAACAGGGAGGTCATCGAGCGCAGCTATACGAGGATGGCGAAGAACTTCGCCGCCATCCACGCGATGGGCTGGCGACGCGACCTTTCGCCGCTGCTGGCGGATGTCGCCACCGGCACGATAGCGCTTACGCTCGGCGCGGAGCCGAAGGTTGGCCTCGTCGTGTTCGGTTTCGATTCGGCGCAACGCGATGACGATGGATGGCGGGGTCACCTTGCGCGGCTGAAGAGCGAGATTGCCGACGTTCGCGCCGCAGGGGAGGCCAAAAGGCTTCGCCTGTCGGCATGAGTCTCCACCTCACCGTCCATCGCGGCACTCGGCAGATCGGCGGAAGCTGCGTCGAGATCACGCACCCGGAAGGCGACCGGATCATCCTTGACGCCGGCAGACCGCTCGATGCGCCGGACGGGGCGACCGGCCTGCTGCCCGCGTCACTGGACCGGAGCCGCCCGGCAACCGTCCTGATCAGCCACCCTCACCAGGACCATTGGGGGCTTGTCGAGGAACTTCCGGCCACGTGGCCGATCTGGACGGGTGCCGGCTCCGCGAAGCTGATCGCGGTCACCGGCGACGTGACGCGCCGTTCGCTGTCACGGACGTTCGAGACCTGGAACAGCCGCACGGGGCCGTTCGCGGTCGGACCCTTTACCGTCACGCCGATTCTGACCGATCATTCCGCATTCGATGCCTACATGCTGCTGATCGAGGGCGCGGGAAGGCGCGTGCTTTATACGGGCGACTTTCGCCGCCACGGCCGCAAATCTGCGCTCGTCGATCGGATGACGGCGCATCCCCCGGCGGACATCGACGTACTTGTGACCGAGGGGACGAATCTCGGATCGGACAAGCCGGTAAAAGGCGAACGTGAGCTCGAGGACGACTTCGTCGAACTGTTCGAACGAACCCGAGGACGTGTCTTCATCGCGTGGTCAGCCCAGAATATCGACCGCACCGTAACCATCTATCGGGCCGCCCGACAGAGTGGGCGGATACTCGCGATCGACCTGTACACCGCCGACGTTCTCGATCGCATCGCCGAAGGGACGGGCCTGCCCCGTGCCGGATTTCCAAATCTGAAGGTCGTCGTGACGAAAGCTCTCGGGAGCAGCTACAGGAGCCGGGGCCGCGAGGATTTTGTCGAAAGGATGATCCCGAACGGCATCTCGGCGAAGCGGCTCGAAGGCGGCCGCCATGTCGCGATGCTGCGTCGTGGACTGCTGCGCGATTATCAGCGCGCGGGCGTCGCCCCGACTTCGGATGACGCGTTCAACTTCTCCATGTGGCGCGGCTACCTGTCCGACGACTATCATTCGGAAGCGTTGGAGTGGTGCAGGGCCGGCGGTGCCGAAATCGCATATATACATACGAGCGGTCACGCCTCTCCCGCCGATCTGCGCGCCTTCGCGAGGTCGCTTCGACCGAAGATCGTGGTGCCCGTCCACGGCGTGAGATGGGACGAAGAGTCGCACGGTTTCGGCATTGTCCGGCGACTTGCGGACGCCGAGACCATGACGATCCCGTGACGGTTACCATCCCCCGGGGCCGCGCGCGCACCGATACAACCGCACGACGCGCGGATTTTTTGGCGGCACCAGGGTAAGAGGGATGGCGGCGCCCCTTGGGCCGGCGTGGCGGAGAGGGTGTCCGCCATACCTTTGTTTGCCGGCGCCCGCCTCCGTCCAAGCCGCTCCGACTTAATGCCGGCAAAATGCAGCTAATCGTTCTTGCCTGTCCGCGAGTGTCTTCCGCTATCCGCGCTCGGGGTGTAGGATAAAGTGTAGGACGACGGACGAGGCGGACATGGCGAGGCTGAATGCCGCTCGGGTGAAGGCCCTCACGAAGCCCGGCACGTACGGTGACGGCGGCGGCCTCTACTTGAACGTCAAGGATGCCGGCACACGGTCCTGGTTGTTCCGCTACCGCTCTCCGGCCGGCAAGCAACGGTGGATGGGTCTTGGCACGGCGCGTGACGTGTCGCTGGCCGAGGCCAGGGAAGCCGCCACGGCGGCACGGGCCACCCTCCGCCAGGGCGTTGATCCGATCGAGCAGCGCGCCGCGCACCGCGCCGCCGCGGGCCAGAAAGCGGAGAGGCAGACGTTCAAGGCGGTGGCGGAGGCCTACATCGCCGCCCATGGCCCGGCCTGGCGTAACGCCAAGCACCGGGCACAGTGGGCCGCGACGCTGGAGACCTATGCCTTCCCTGCCCTCGGACAGGCCCAGGTCGCGACCATCACCACCGCCGAGGTCACCGGCATTCTCGAACCGATCTGGCTGACGAAGCCCGAGACCGCCTCGCGCCTCCGGGGGCGCATCGAGGCAATCCTCGACTACGCCGCCGCACGCGGACTGC
>JAJYAR010000442.1 GCA_021779435.1 bacterium | reverse complement strand
AAGACATCGGCGTTGAACGTGCCGTCCGCCCGCGCGTCGATCGCAACCCGTTCGATGGATTCAACGGGGCGGGACTCGAGGTACACCGGGCGGAAGATCCCGCCGAAGTTCCAGTAATCGGCGGACCGTTCCGCGCGGTTGACGCTCTCGTTGGCAGAGCGCTCGTTGACGACAACTTCGATCTGGTTCGGGGAGTCGAAATGCACGCGATCGGTGAGGTCGTAGCTGAACTGATAGAATCCGCCCTGGTGAACGGGACCGATCTGCTGGCCGTTCACCTTGACCAGCGTGTCGGTCATAACGCCCTCGAAGACAATCCGGACGGTGCGCCCCTTCCAATCGGAGGGAACGGTGAAGGTCCTGCGATAGATGCCCTGGTCGTAAGTCGAACGTGGCGCAAAGAGCGGCTCCCTGCCTCTTTCCTCGTACCCGTAGTCGTACGATCCGAAGCCCTGCAGCTCCCAGCACGATGGCACGCCGATCGTCGTCCAGAATCCGCCGTTGCGGCCGGTGGCGCAGTAGAAGTCCCAGGCGACGGGGTCGTCGCTGCCCTGGCCGGAAAGGTACTGGCGCCGGGTATCCGGCTGCTGGGCGGAGGCGCCGAGAATCGTGAGGAGAAAGAGGCAGAGGAGTCGCTTCATCGGAATCGTGCGTTGCGGTTTTCCCGTGGAGAGGGGGCGTGCGCGGGGGGCGCGGAGTGGATTTGGAGTGATTGCGTTTGCCGTCGGCACGGACGACCCCTTTGCATGCTGGACAGTCCAATCGCCCCATCGTCATGTCCGCACCCCTTCCCTCGACACGTCTCATAGCGAAGCTCACCGGGTTTTCGAAAGCCACCGTCGCGAATGCGCTCAACGGTTCGCCCACGGTCGCGCGTGAGACAGCGCGGCGGATCCTGGCGGTCGCGCAGGAGGTCGGATACCAGCGGAATCCGATGATCGGCACGCTGATGTCGGCGATGCGGCGGTCGCAGACGGTGGGCTTGCGCGGGGTGCTTGCGATGGTGGACGTGGCCGAGCCGGAGAGGCCGGTGCACGGTCCGTTTCACAAGGAGCTTCTGATCGGCAGCCGTACGCGGGCGGAGGAGCTCGGCTTCAAGATGGAGACCTACGTGGTGGATCACAAGACGCTGTCCTATGCGCGTCTCAACTCGATCCTCACGGCGCGCGGGATCCGCGGAATCATCGTCCAGCCGGCGTGGAAGGTTCCTGATTTCACGCAGTTCAACTGGTCCAACTTCGTGGGCGTTTACACCGACTACGTCAGTCACGGCGCGCGGCTGCACTCGGTGTGCTGCGATCAGTACCGCTCGATGCTTGAACTGCTGGAGACCCTGCACGACCGGGGATATCGGCGGCCGGGACTGATCCTCGATACGGGGCGTGACGAGCGCGTCCATTTGCAGATGTCGGCTGCGCTCCACGCGTTCCAGCAGAGCCACCCCGATGTGGGGCCGACGAACGCGTGCATCGATTCGGACATGAAGCAGAAAGGGGTTGTCGAGTGGCTGCGTGCCGAGAGGCCGGACGTGGTGCTCAGCCAGGACACCCAGGTGCTGCGGATCATGATGGATCGCGGCATGCGCGTGCCGGAAACCTTCGGGTACGTGTGCCTCAATCGCGCGAAGGCGCTCAGGCCATGTGCGTCACTGGACCGGCTTCCGAGACAGATCGGTGCCTGCGCGGTGGAGTTGCTGATCGCGCAGCTGCACCAGAACGCCTGGGGCATGCCGAAGTTTCCCATGTCGACGACGATCTGCGGCCAGTTCGTGGACGGCCCGACCATCCGGTCCAGGCTGGCTTGAAAAAGGGGAGCGGCTCATTGCGGCCCTCCCCGGGGCGGTGCTTAGGATCCCGGTGAAACACGTCGCCAGAGCGGGAGAACCGACGGTAAACTTTGTGTAGGGTGTGAGCTGCGGCTGGGCACTCGCCTTGCCACGCCTTTCTCCCCATGAATTCCCTTCGCCTGCTTCTCGGTGTCCTGCTTGTGTCCACCGCGTCTGCCCAGGTTTCGTCCGCATTCGCGCCGGCAGTCCGGCCGCGTGTTGTCGTGCTCACCGATATTTCCAATGAGCCGGACGACGAGGAGTCGCTTGTCCGGTTTCTCGTGTACTCGAACGAATACGACGTCGAGGGCCTGGTCGCGACGACATCAACGTGGCTGAAGAAGACGACGCGCGAGGATCTCATTCGGCGGCAGATCGCAGCCTACGCCGAAGTCCGCGGGAACCTGTCGAGGCACGCGCAGGGCTATCCCGCCCCCGAGCAGTTGGAATCGGTCGCGTTCACCGGTCAGCCCGGGTACGGCATGCCCTTCGTCGGGCCGGAGCACTCGACGCCCGGCTCGAAACACATCGTGCGGGTCATGGAATCCACGGATCCGCGGCCGCTCTGGATCACGCTGACCTGCCCCTTGCTCACCAGGGGGGCGAGCACCCGGTTGAGCTGCGGGATGGTGAGCACGCGCACCTCGATGGGCCGGCCGTACAGCCTGGAGAGGTGAGAGCTCGTCATCAGCGCCAGCGCGGGTCCGGTCTCGAACAGGTGCGTGCGCTGGTTCATCAGGACGACCGAGGAGGCGAAGGCCGCGGCGGTGCTGACCTGGTGGGAGACGAAGAGCACCGAGGCCTTCATCTCTCCGGCCAGCCGGTCGACCAGGTGCAAAAGGTCGTGCACGGCTGCCAGGTCCATCTCGCTCGTCGGCTCGTCCAGGACCAGAAGCTCGGGCTCGGCGACCAGCGCGCGCGCCACCAGGGTGCGCTGCCGCTGCCCGCCCGAGAGGTCGCGGAACGGCATCGGCGCCTGCGCGCCCAGCCCCACCAGCTCGAGCTGGCGCCGGGCCGCTTCCCGGTCTGCCTTCCCGGGCCGCCGCCCCAGCCCGAGCCGGGGGTAGCGGCCCATCACCACCACCTCCTGCGCCGACAGCGGGAAGGCCGGGTCGTGGCGGGAGGACTGCGGGACGTAGCCGATGCGCGGGCGGTGGCCCGCGAGGAACTCGATGCGGCCGCCGAGCGGCTCCACGAGCCCGATGAGCGTGCGCAGGAGC
>JAJYAR010000441.1 GCA_021779435.1 bacterium | reverse complement strand
CGACCGCGCCTTGTCCACCCGGTAAAACCGCTCGAACAGCCGCGGCAACTCCTGCTCCGGAATCCCCACGCCCGTATCCCGGACGTAAATTTCCACCTTCTCCGGCATCGAGTTCTCCACCGGCCGAGCCCCGACATAAATGAACCCACCCGCCGGCGTATACTTCAGCGCGTTGTCGAGCAGGTTCATCAGAATCTGATGTACCGCCTCCGAATCGCAGAACACTTCCGTATCGTCCGGCGCCGGTTCAATCACGATGCGCACTTCTTTCTTATCCGCCAGCGGCTGCATCGACTCGACATTCTGCCGCAGCAGCCCGTTCACGTAGTAACCGGCAAACTGGAATTTCTGCGTCTTCATCTCAATGCGCGACAGCGTCAGCAGGTCCGCCGTCAGCCGCCCCAGCCGCTCCGCGTTCTGCTTGATGATGCCCAGAAAGCGCAGGTTGTGCTCGGAATCGTGAATCGCGCCGTCGATCAGAGTATCCGTGTAGCCCTGGATCGAAGCAAGCGGCGTCCGCAGCTCATGCGACACGTTGATCACGAAGTCCTTCCTCACCCGCTCGAGCTTCTCCATCTCGCTCTGCTCGCGCTGCAACTCCGTCACGGTCCGCTCCAGCTTCGCGCCGGTCTCGTTCAGGCGGTCGCTGAGAATCGACAACTCGTCTTTCCCGTGCGTCTCCAGCCGCGCATGAAAGTTGCCCGCCGCCAGCTTTCCTGTGTACTCGATGATCGCCCCCAGCCGCCGCGCGAAGTAGCGCGAAAACAGCGCCGCCAGGGCAAAGAACGGAAGAAACGCCACCGCCGTCGACGCGATCACCCGGCGCCGGATCGTGTTCACCTGCTCGTGAATCCGCTTAAGCGACCGCGCTAGGCGCACCGCGTACGGCCCCGCCGGAACCGCCACGTACAGCAGATCCTGGTCGATGGTGTGGGAATGGCGGATGCTCCAGCCAGTGCGGCCGTCAAATGCCTCCATCAGCTCCGGACGATGGCGATGATTCTCCATCCGCGCCGGGTCCGCGTCGGAGTCGGCCAGCACGCGGCCGTCCGGAGCCACCACGGTCAGCCTCGCCCCGGCCACTTGCGCCAGAAGATGGCATTCCGAGACCAGCGTTTCGGGCGGCCGCGATGCCAGCATGTGGCTCTTCTCTTCCAGGCTTCGCCGGGTGTCCTCGAGATATCCGGCCAGCGTGCTTCGCGCCGCAAGGAAATCCACTGTGAACAATGTCGCGCCCAACACCACAAGCAGGGCGGCGATCAGCTTCAGAAAGATTCGCGGTGCCAAGAAAGTCCTGATCTTATTCTACCGGGACGAAGCGCACCATACCTTACAGTTGCGTCTCGCCAGCAGCGCAAACCGGGCGTAGAGATTTCCCGGAATGCGCTCCAAACCCCGAAGACGCAGCACCCGGAAATCGAACCATCTCGAGACGGGATCGAGGATCCTTTCGCGCAGAGTTTCCGGGCTGTAAAAACGCCCATGGCGGTTGCCCCATCCACGCACGGCTCGAATCGTACCCCCGGGATCGAACGGGACATCGCCGTCGCAACTGTAGGTGGGGTCTGTCTGCGTGAAGGGCTCCGGCGAAAGATAGAGCGGAATGATGAGAACGCGTCCAGTGGGCCGGATCACACGCGCCAACTCCCGGAACAATGCGGCATCGGAAGCGCCCTCGAAATGTTCCAACGAGCACGTGAGCGCCGCTTTCGTGACGGAGCCGCCGGCCAGTTCCATCGCGCAGGCATCGCCGCCAAACCACCGCACCCGCGCCCGGCGCCGCCACCAATACCACCAGGGAGCCGGACGGCCCGCCGCGATCGACGTGTCGTAGGGGCAGCGATCCGTGATTTCCCGCGGGTACATATAATCCTGGCCAAAGGCGCTACAGCCCCGCAATTCCGCGGCGATCAGCGGCAGCGGAGAGCGCTCGCTCGCCACGTCGACGAGCAAGTCTCGCGGCTCCAGTTCCAGAAGTTCCACGGCCGCGAAATGCTCGAAGGATTTTTCGGCGAGATTTCCCAGCGCGTAAGTCGGGAAGCGCTTTGCGTAGCCCGCTTCCTTCACGTATGCCGCGTAACGCTCCGCGGGAACGTCCCATTCCTCCGCCGGCACTCCCAGCCGTTCCAGCGCGCCGAAGATCGTGGATACCGCATCGGGAGAGAAAACATCCGCCTCCCCGTCCACTACAGGCACCGGCGCTATGCGGCGCAAGCCCTCCAGCGCTTGCTCATGGCTGACGTCCTTCACGCGGCGTTGATATTCGTAACCCAAGCCCAAGTCCTCCCGGAAGCGGGGTGTCAGAGCAGTCTTCCACTCTAGCGCAGCGTCACCGGGCGTGCGCCATCGCAGGCCACTGATACAAGCCATGCGCGGCGATGTAACGCGCCACCGCTGGTGGCAGATCCGCCGGCATCTCGCCCGCCGCCAGCTTCCGCCGGATCTCCGAAGACGAATCCGGCAGCAACACCGTGTCGAGCCGCTCCACCCGCGCCCCTTCCGGAACCGTGTACTCGTGCCCGGGCCGCGTCACGACAATGAACCGCACCTGCGCCACCACCTCCCGCCACCGCTTCCACTTGTCGATCTCGGCGAACGCATCGGCGCCGATCAGGAAATACGGCTCACGGTCCCGCGCGCGAAGCTTCTCAATCGTCAGAATCGAATAACTCGGCCCCGGCCCTTCCTCAATCCGCGATGGCTCAAACCGCGGATCCTCCGCGCACGCCAGTTCCACCATCCGGTACCTGTGCTCGAAACTCTCCGTCGTCTGTCCCGGCTTGTGTGGCGGATTCCCCGCCGGAATGAACAGGACACGGTCGAGCGCGAACGCGTCCGCGGCCTCGCGGGCGACCTTCAAATGAGCAATGTGAATGGGGTCGAATGTTCCCCCGAAAATGGCGATCGGCACAGTCAGCGGCCCTAGGCCGTCTTCTCAGTTTACGCGCCCGCCGGCGCCTTCTCCATTTCCGCCGCCGCGCCCTAGAACGTCACCCCGATCAGAAACTCCGCCTGGTTCTGCCCCGCTTGCAGATTCAGAAACGGGCCGAACGGGACAACG
>JAJYAR010000440.1 GCA_021779435.1 bacterium | reverse complement strand
CGGCTTCGCGCAGGAAAAGTGGGCCCCGCATTGCCGCCCCGGACACTACAACGACGGCGACATGCTGGTGGTCGGCCAGATCGGCGGCTGGAATCCCAACAACCTGCACCCGACGAAGCTCACGCCGGACGAGCAGTACACCCACATCAGCCTCTGGTGCCTGATCACGAGTCCGCTCCTGATCGGCTGCGACTTGGAAAAGATGGATGACTTCACGCTGGGCCTGCTCACGAACGACGAGGTGCTCGAAATCGACCAGGACTCGCTGTGCAGACAGGCCGTCCAGGTCGGCGGAGAGGGCGAGCTGAAGGTGCTCGCGAAACCGCTGGAGGACGGCTCGCTCGCCGTGGGGCTCTTCAACGTCGGCAACGCCGAGGCCACCGTCGTCGCGACGTGGTCCGACCTCAAGCTCACCGGCAGACAGCGTGTCCGTGACCTCTGGCGGCAGGCTGACGTCGGCGTGTTCGATGAGAAGTTCGAAGCCGCCGTGGCGCCGCATGGAGTGAAGCTCATCCGCCTGTTTCCTGCGCAGTGAGACCCACCATGAAATCAGGACGACACCTGGAGTGTCACGTCCCGCCACTCGCGGCGTTGTTGAAAGCACGGATGCGCGCTCTGGTGCGGCTGGGGGGCGTTCGCGGTCTCCTCACGGCGGTCGCGCTCTCGACTGCGGTTCGCGCCGCGGAGGGGGGGCACGCCCCTCGCCCGCCGGACGTCCCTGTGTCGGGTGGGCGCTTGGCGGCGTCCTACGACGTTCGCAATTTCGGGGCGGTGGGGGACGGCGCAACGCCTGCGACGCAGTCATTGCAGGCCGCCATCGACACATGCAGCGCAGACGGCGGCGGAACGGTGCTCGTCGCAGGAGGACGTTATCTCACGGGGACCCTCCGGCTTCGGAGCAACGTCTGTGTGCGGGTGGAGGCGGGGGCGGCCATCGTTGGCAGCACGAGGATCGACGACTACGCCACGGACACGGACCGGACGATGTATCGCGGCGAGCCTTACATGGACCGCTGCCTCATCTTCGCGAAGGATGCGACGAACATCGCGATCGAGGGACAGGGCGTGATCGACGGGCAGGGGAAGTCGTTTCCCGAAAGAGGCGATCCCGGACGGAACCGTCCGAAGTTGATCCGGCTTCTCAACTGTTCGCGCATTCGCATCCGGGATATCTGTCTGCAGGCGCCCGCATCCTGGACGACGGAGATCCGGTATTGCTCGGACATCGCGGTGGACGGAATCACCATCTTCAGCCGCGCCAACTCCAATGGCGACGGCCTGGATTTCGACGGCTGCACGAAGGTCCGCGTGTGCAACTCCACCTTCGACGCGAGCGATGATTCGATCTGCCTGCAGACCTCGCTGCCCGAGAAGCCGTGCCGCGACGTGGTCGTGAGCAACTGCAGTTTTTCCAGCCGGTGGGCGGGGATTCGCATCGGGCTGCTGTCGCGTGGAGACTTCGAGAACGTGCTCGTGACGAACTGCACCTTTCGCGATCACGCCGACTCGGGTCTGAAGATCCAGATGAACGAAGGCGCGGAGATGAGGAACATGGTCTTCAGCAATCTCGCCATGAAGAACGTGCCGCGCCCCGTGTTCCTGACGTTCTGCCAGAAGGCCGCCTGGGTTGATGCGCCGCGCGAATTGCCTCCGATGAGACGCGTCAGCGGGATGGTCTTCAGCAATATAGTGGTTGATTCCGGAGACATTTCCGGAGCCGCGGCGAAGACGTGCGGGTTTCAGATCACCGGCATGCCGGGCTATCCGGTCGAAGGGCTGGTGTTCTCGGATATCAGGGCGACGTTTCCCGGCGGGGGCACCGCTGAGGACGCCGGGACCGTGCTTGCCGAGCTGACTCCGGAGAACTTGGGAAACAGGTGGCCGGAGTATGGCGGCTTCAGGGGAACGGTTCCGGCGTTCGGCTTCTATGCGCGGCACGTGAAGGACCTCACGCTGCGGAACGTGAGCCTCGTCACAAAGGAGCAGGATGCCCGGCCGCCTGTGGTCTTTCTGGACGTGTTGGACGCGCGGGTATCCGAATCGCCGCAGCCCGCCGTGCGGCATTGAGCAGCTCCTCTTGCCTCCAGCCACTCTGATATCCCATGTCGCCCCGCTTCCATCGTAGATACCCGCTCAGCTGGCTTGTCGCAGCCGCGCTGTCCTTTGGCGTGATCGTCGGGGCCGCCGGACAGTCGCCGCGCCCGGCTGCGGGTGTGGGCGCGGCGGTTCGCCCGGCTGATTTCACGAGGGCTGTTCGTGTGGCCTGCGTCGGTGACAGCATCACCGCCGGCTCGGGGACGCGCCTCCCGCCGCTCGATTCCTATCCGGCGCAGTTGCAGCGCATGCTCGATCCGGAGAAATGGGAGGTTCGGAATTTCGGGGTGAGTGGCGCGACTTTGATGAGCAGCGGCGACAAACCGTACCGAGAGCAGAAGGTCTTCAATGATGCGCTGAAGTTCGAGCCGGACGTCGTCATCATCATGCTCGGGACGAACGACACGAAGCCGCAGAACTGGGCGCATCGCGAGGAGTTCTCCCGTGACTACCGTGCCTTGATCGCCGCGTTCCGCGACGGCGCACGCACGCCGCGCATCTTCCTTTGTCGGCCTGTTGTCGTGGCCGGCGAGGGGAGATACGGGATCAACGAGGCGGGAATCGACGCCGAGATGCCGCTGATCGACGCCCTCGCGGAGGAGCTGGGCGTGGCCGTCATCGACCAGCACGCGACACTCGCCGGACACGAGGACCTCATTCCCGATACGGTTCATCCGAACACGGCGGGCGCGAATCGGCTGGCGCGGACGGTCCATCGGTCGCTGACGGGGAGCGACTTTGCCGGCGAGTTGGCGCCGGTGCTGCACGGCACGTGGAACGGCTTCCCGCGGATCGATTTTGAAGCGAACGGTCGCGCCGGCTTTGTGGTGATGCCGAAGACACCCGCAGCGGGACGACCCTGGATCTGGCGCCCCGAGTTTTTCGAGACTGAGCCGCAGACAGAGATCGCCCTCCTGGACCGCGGCTGGCATGCGGCGTACGTCGACGTGCGCAACCTGTACGGCGCGCCC
>JAJYAR010000439.1 GCA_021779435.1 bacterium | reverse complement strand
ACCGCTATATCGGGTTCGTGCACGAGCGGCAGAAGGGGACGGGGATCGAGCCGCCGGAAGGCACGATGGCGGGGGGCAGTTTCCGGCACGGGGACCGGACGAGCGAGATCGTCGAAGTTACCACGCTCGATACGAACGATGAGCCGCGAGCGGTGTTCCGGTGGGCGGAGACGATGCGGGTGCGGGTGCGGGCGCGGTTCCGGGAGGAGAGCGTGAATCCGATTGTGGGGATGCTGATCCGAAGCCGGCTGGGAATGGATGTGTTCGGAACCAACACGCGAGTGGAGGGCGTGGAACTGGGGACGGTGCGCGCGGGAGAGGAGTTGGAAGTGGACTTCGACATTCCCTGTCTGCTGACGCGGCAAGAGTACACGCTGACGGCGGCGACGCAGCACTGGGACGGGGCGAGCCAGGACTGGCACGACGATGTACTTTCGTTTCGCGTGGCTGACGCGACGGAGGTGGCGGGCGTGATGCGGATGCAGCCGAAGATTCAGTACCGTGTAGGCACGGCGCGCGGGGAGCGGGCGCCGGCGCGGTGATTTACGCGGTTGTGATAGCGACAGTGGCGGTGGTGCTGTTCGCCGTCACGGTGTATCGCACGCTCGGGGTAAAGAACCAGGCGGACTTTCTGGTTGCGGGCCGGACGCTGCGCTGGCCGGTGCTGGTGTTCACGCTGCTTTCTTCCTGGATCGGGGCGGGAAGCCTGTTTGCCGGGGCGGAGAACGCGTACCTGCACGGATTCGCGGCGCTGTGGCAGCCGGCGGGCGGGTGGGTTGGACTGATTGTCATCTTTTTTGTGGCCGGACGAGCGCGGCGGTTCGGGCAGTTCACGGTGCCCGATCTTTTGGAAGCGCGGTATAACCCGGCGGCGCGCGTAATGGCCACGATCGCCATCGTGATTTCCTACACGATGATCACCAGTTACCAATTCAAGGCGGGCGGAGACATCCTGCATCTGATATTTCCCAGCGTGGACCGTCTGACGGGGATGTGTTGGATTGCGGGACTGGTGATTGTGTTTACGGCGGCGGCCGGGATGGCTTCGATCGCGTATCTGGATCTGATCATCGGCGGGATGGTGACGGTGATTGTGTTGTTCGCGGTTCCGGTGGTGATTCATGGGGCGGGCGGGTGGAGCGGGGTGAAGGCCGCGCTGCCGGCGACGCATTTTCAGGTGTTCGGGAGCCTGACTCCGGCGCAGGCGCTGGGTTACATGATGCCGACGCTACTGCTGCTGGTGGGCAACCAGGGGATGTACCAGAAGTTTTTCTCGGCCAGTTCGGAGAAAGACGCGCGCAACGCCGTGGTGGGCTGGATTGCCGGGACGCTGCTGCTGGAGACGCTGCTGGTGACCTTGGCGGTGGCGGGCAGCGCGCGGTTTCATGTGCCGAACCCGCGGGAGATCATTCCGTACACGGCGCGGGAGGGGCTGCCGGCGTGGGCGGGAGCGCTGCTGCTGGGCGGGATTTTCGCGAAGGTGATTTCGACGGCGAATAACTACTTGTTTTCGCCGGCGACGAACTTGATTCACGACGTGTACGCGCGGTTCATCCACAAGAGAGCGAGCGAACGGGCGAGTTTGATCGCGTCGCGGGTGATTGTGGTGCTGCTGGGTGTGTTTGCGCTGCTACAGGCGACGCAGTTCGAATCGATTCTGGCGGCGTCGTTGTATGCGTATACGGTGTACGGGGCGGCGGTGACGCCGGTGGTGCTGGCGGTGTTTTTCTGGCGGCGGACGACGACGGCGGGTGCGGTGAGTTCGATCGTGCTCGGGACGGCGACGACTGTGGCGTGGCGGCTGATGGGATATGATCTCGATTACGCGGTGTACCCGGCACTGGGCATTTCGCTGATTGCGCTGATCGGCGGGAGCCTGGTGACGAAGCCGCCGGAAGAGTCCAAATGGCGTCCTTTTTTTACCAAAGCGGAGTGAAATGGCGGCGGATCTGAAAGCGATTCAGGAGGCGCTGCGGGAGGAAGGGCTCGACGGTTGGCTGTTCTTCGACCATCATGAACGCGATCCGCTGGCGTACCGCACGCTGAAGTTCCGGCCGCAGGGAACGATGTCGCGGCGCTGGTATTATTTCCTGCCGGCGCAGGGAGAGCCGGCGGGACTGGTGCACCGGATTGAGCCGCATGTGATCGATGCGCTGCCGGGGGAGAAGCGGATTTATTCGGGATGGGCGGCGCAGTTTGACGGGTTGCGGGCTCTCGTCGGCGGGGCGCGGCGGGTGGCGATGCAGTATTCGCCGAACTGCGCGGTGCCGTATGTGTCGATGGTGGACGGCGGGACGATCGATCTGATTCGCGGGTTGGGTGTGGAAGTTGGGAGTTCGGCAAACCTGATTCAGTTGTTCGAGGCGCGGTGGAGCGCGGAGCAGTTGGAGATGCATCTCGAGGCTGGGCGCAGAGTGGATGCGGTGCGGGCGGCGGCGTTCGCGCGCGTAGGAGAGATGTTGCGGGCAGGCAGCGAGGTGCGCGAGTACGACATCAAGGTGTTCGTGCGGGAGGGATTTGAAAAGGCCGGACTCGAGACCGACCACGGGCCGATTGTGGCGGTGAACGCGCATGCTTCGGATCCGCATTATGAGCCGGAGGCGGCCTCGAGCGCGGAGATTCGGAGGGGCGACGCGCTGCTGATCGACCTTTGGGCGAAGCTGAAGCAGCCTGGCGCGGTGTACTACGACATCACCTGGACCGGCTACTGCGGGGCGGCGGCGCCGGCGGAGATCGAAAACGTGTTTACGGTCGTAGCCGGCGCGAGAGACCGGGCGGTGGAGCGGGTGAAGCAGGCGCGGGAGAGTGGAACGGAGTTGCGCGGGTTTGAAGTGGACGACGCGGCGCGGGGCCGCATCATGGCGAACGGGTTCGGTGAGTATTTCGTGCACCGGACGGGGCATTCGATCGGCGAGGATGTGCATGGAACCGGGGCGAACATGGACAACCTGGAGACGCACGATGAACGGAAGGTGATCGCCGGGACCTGCTTCTCGATCGAGCCGGGCATTTACCTGCCGGAGTTCGGGATCCGGAGCGAGGTGAATGTGTATGTGGAGGAGAAGGGCGCG
>JAJYAR010000438.1 GCA_021779435.1 bacterium | reverse complement strand
GATCTGGCATAGTCAATCACCACATGCCGTATTAGTTATCCAGGCCGCCGCTTTCATTCTAGCATGCCGGCGGCCGTGATCCAGTCCATGAACGCGGCCGCCGGGATTTCCGGCGAATGGGTTCACGAGCCCGAGGGGGCATGGTCGGCGGGGGAATCGTCGCGGCGGCGGACGCCGTAGGGGATTTCGCTGGATCGGCTCCGGGTGACATTGATGGGGATCGGCGCCAGGGTGGGCCGACGCCAGGCGAATTTTGGCGAGGCGAATGCCGGCTCGTGAGCGGGGACGACCACGCTGGCCATGAACCAGACGTGGCAAGCGCTTCCGGCGATCACGAACAGGTGAAAGAGCGGATGCGAGCCAAAGGCTCCCGGATAGGGACTGGGCCAGTGCAGCAGATTGACGATCGCGCCGACGCTGTAAAACACCCCGCCCAAGGGGAGCGGCAGGAGGGCGCGGTGGGTATAGTCAAAGGTGAGCCTGTGATAGCAAAAAAGCGCTCCCCAGCCCATGACCAGATAGGTGATGGTGGAGATCCAGACCGGCGGCGCGCCATCATCCAGGACATGGACCGCGAACGTCAGGGCGATCGACCACACGGTGCCCAGGGTCCCCCACCGCCAGGGACCACGCATGAGCGCCCAGGCGATCGGGGTGTAGGTTCCCGCGATCAAGAGATAGATACCGGCATGATCGAGCCGTTGCAACCGGCGGAGGTTTTCGCCCTGGACGGGGATGCCGTGAAAGGCGGTGCTCGCGGCGTAGCAGGCGATCAGGGTCAGGCCGAAAATCAGGATGGAGGCGGATTTTCCCGCCTGATAGTGTTCGCTGTCGCGTGGGCGCCAGCCGGAGTTGTCAGTGGCCGCGAACGACATTTTCCAGAGGTGTCTCGAGGCCGCCAAGGCCGCCACCAGACCGACCCCATGGGTCAAGGCGCTGGCCGGCTCGCGAAGTTCGAAGAGGCTCATGACGCTCCCCCTATACGGGTGAGGCCCGCTCTCGGCTTGGGGATCAGCCGGCGATTCACGACGCCCTTGATCGTGGTTGGATCTCGTCGTTCGTCCCCTTGATTTTATATTCGTCGGCCAACGGCGTTGGGACCACGGTTAGTCCCGGGAATCCGCGCGGTTTCGGTTCCACGCGCGCCCGGTTGTGGCGACGGCGCACAAAATGATGCCGAAAGACACCCAGGTCGCGGGCTCGGGGATCGGCGCTGGGGCCGGCGTGAAGGGAGTGAGGACCTGAGCCTCGAGGTTGAGGCTGGGCTTATTCGCCTTGGCCCGGGAGTGCGCCAGCGCCTTGTCGCGCTTGAGATTCAGCAGCGTCTCCAGGTCGGTGAGCCCCTGATTGGTCCACGACAGGACCTTTGCCGAGCCCGTATTGAGCCAGCTCCCCAGCGGTCCGGGTAAGAGGCCGTTGGTGAGCGGAGACGTCGAGCCCGCGGCCGGCGTCGCGCTTGTGGTCGCGGCCGGAGCGCTTGCCCCCGATGCGGCCATGGCGTACCGGGGAAGGTAGGCGATCAGGAAGTTGCCCGTGGGCACCGCGACCTCGGCCACCCGAGACCTCGCGAGGGCCGTGTCGATCTCTGTCTTCACCGACTGGCTGAAATCCAGAGGGCCGACGGCTCCCGAACCCGACGTGGCCGCGATCACCGCCAGTCCCGACGGCAAATGCTCGCCGCCATGAAGCGAATACGCCATGTACATCGGGATCGCGCCCGACGAGCCCACCGAGCTGGCCGGCTCCCCCTTTGTGAATGGCAGTGGATTGCCGTTCTGATCGAGCATGATCGGCTGGGAGAGATCCTGGGCCGTCAAAATCCGCGTCAACCGGGCCCCCTCGCAACGCCCAGGGCCGATCAAAAGCACGACGGCGATCACCAGGCCGCCGGCGACCGCCCCACTCGCCCGTTTCACGGGATGGCGGCGAGCGAACATGGGCATGCGGTTGGAAAAAACGAGACGAAGCGCCATCGGGGCGACCCTCCTTGGCCGAGCGAGCGGAAATGAAAACCAGGATTTGAGACGACAAGCGTGGAGATGATTCCGGGAAAACTTCGCCGAGAAAGGCTCAAGTGCGTCGTCAGATATACCGACAATCCGATTCCGGTCAACCTCGGAAGCCGCGAACGCGGGGCCATTTCACGCTCGGAACGACGAGGCTCGTGCGCGGAAAAGCCGGTTTTGACCAGCCTTGGGGATGATCGCGGTGTCGTTCCCTGGCCGGTGTTATTGGGGCGGATCGGGATTCGCCGGAGGCTCTTAACGACCGCGAAAAAACAGCGACCGCGATCGACCTGGGAGCGCGGGCGTCCCGCCCGCTCGAATCCATGCGGGCGGGACGCCCGCGGTCCCAGGTGAGCACGGACAACGTCCAGTTTCGTCGCGTGGAACCAGCCAATGATAATTGATGAAGTAAATGTTTCGCTGATCCTTAAGCCTGGTCGCCGGCGATCTCCGGCGCGGCCATCGCGCGGGGTTGCCGCGCGCGGGCGTGATGGGGGGCGTGAAGGCCGGCCGGTGGTGGGCTGCCTTTCCAGCGCTCCCTTAAAACCAACCCCAGGCCCACGAGCAAGATCACGGCGGGCATGAACAAGTTGCCATACGCCTGCGCGAGCTTGGGCATCGGCACGGCCAGGGCCGGGATCAAGAGGACGGCCGCGATCCAGCCCCGCTTGAGCCCGCGCCAGGGGTCGTTTGGGGGCGCGTCCAGGGCGATCCTCAGTCCTAGCGTGGTGGGAAAGAGCATCCAGACATAGGCATAATTAAAAGACAAGGGTGAAAAGATGGTCGCCAGGATGGTGACGATGGCGTATTCGAGGGCCCGGGTGTCGTCGTCGAGCATGCGGCTGGGGGGGAGGACGGCCAGGACGAAGAGGCAGATGACGGCCATGGCCGCGAGGGTGGCCAGGGTGACCGAGCGAAATCCGAGGTCGGCGACATTGACGCGCCAGGCGGCGCGAAGGGCTGGGCCGGCCCCTTCCAGGGCGTCGTCCCAGCGTGGCCCGGCGGCGGCGTGGGAATTGAGGCGGGGGTCGGAGAGTTCCTGGGCGGCCCGCGCCAGGGCCCCGGAGTGGGGCTTG
>JAJYAR010000437.1 GCA_021779435.1 bacterium | reverse complement strand
GCCTTCCCCAGCGAACGAAGCAGCCCAATCGTGTAGGCGGTACCCGGACTCACATCGCACGCTCCAGCCAGTTCCTCCATCACGCACGCACAGAAAAGTGAGTTCTCCCGCAGTCGATGCGGCCTTATCCCATACAATCGCAGCGCGCGATTCGCGAAGAATCCAGATGCCACGTTGCCGACAATCCGGCACGTCTCCCGGAATCCCAACCTCGCCACGGCGCCGTCGATCCTGGTGACTCCCTCGTATCCGCAAAAGGCCGCGCTGTTCGCCGCGTTGAGCAGAATACCCGCAAGCCCCGGGTCGCGTTTCACGATCACTGCAACATCCGAGACCTCCGCGTCTTCCGAGTGAAGCAACGCAAGCAGCTCCGTCAGAACGCGGGGCGCGGGAAGTTCCCGGATCGCTTGTTCGATCTGGCGATGACGGGACGTGTGACACGCGAGCATGACGGCTATGCGTCAGCAGGCTGGATACCAGATCCAGCCGCCGAGCGGTATGCAGCGCTACGGTAGCACGTTGCATCACTGCCCGGAATCGGGCGGCAGATCAGCGTCCTGCGGTTGTAAATTCCACCGACACCTTCGTCGGCGCAGTTTACACTTCGTGCAGCAGGAAGAGTGTAACCCAATAGGTTACACGACGGCTTCGGTTCCTCTCGCGACTTGCATGCGCCTCGGCCTTCATGCGCACGCATCCGGCTCCCCGGCACACGCTTCCGGCAGGCGCCCAGTGCCCTTCGACTCGGCTTGGGCACTCCGCCTCGGTCGGGCGGTGAACGGGGCCTCATTCCGTACGCAATGTTCGCATTAACATCAGCGTTTTCGGAGCCGAAGTAATGCTTTGGTGCGTCGTGGTTCGCAACCTGCCCTGCCCGCACGCGCCCAGCATCATGATTCTTCCGCTCCGCGTTTTCCTGCCTTCCAAGTCATTCTCATTCCGCCTCTTCTTTGCCTATACCTTCACTTCAGCTCTGACATGCGTCGCCACGGCCGCCACGCCGCCGCAATCCTTGTCGCTGCAGGCGTGCATTGAGACGGCGGTCGCCAATCACCACAGCCGACCGGCTTCGCAGTTCGCCGTCGCGATCGCGGAGGCGCAACACCGGCAGGCGCTCTCGGCCTATTGGCCGCAAATCGCGCTCAAGGGCGGCCTTCAGCGAATGGATGAAGCCCCGGACTTCGTCTTTCCAGCGAGCATGATGGGAGTGCCTGGACAGACCATCACCACTCCGGCGTCAACGGCCTACATCACGGTTCCCGCCGGGGTCATGGGGCCCACCGCGATGCAGCTTCCGGTCTCCGTCCCCGCCCAGACGATCACCACACCGGCCCAGGGATTTCCCATTCCGGCGCAGGACGTGAAACTCATGGACCGCGACACAACCACCGCGATGGTCGACGCAAAATGGCTCCTCTTCGACGGCGGGATGCGTCGCGGCCTGAATCAGCAGACCGACGCGCTGATCGCGGCGATGAAGCTGGAGGCGCGGCGAACGGATCTCGAGATCGTCGACAGCGTTCAGCGGATGTACTTCGGCGCGGTGCTCGCGCGGCAGCTGCATCAGGTCGGCCGGGACACCCTCGAGCGGATGGAGTCCACGCTCAGCCTGACCGAAACCATGTACCAAGGTGGCGGCGGGAAGGTCACCAAGGCCGACTACCTCGACAACAAGGTGATGGTGGAGTCGATACGCGCGCTCGTCGCGTCCCTGGAGAAGAACGAGGCGATGGCCGCGGCCGCCCTCGCAAACGCCATCGGACTCCCGTGGAACGCGAGCGTGGTCCCGAGCGACACCGAAATCCCCTTCGTCCCGTTCAACGGGGACCTCGAGCAGCTCGTCGGTGACGCGTACCGGTTCAATCCGGACTGGAACCGCTTCAACGCCGGCATCGCGGCCGCGGAAGCGGCTGTCAGCACCGCGCGCAGCGGGCACTACCCGAAGATCGCTCTGATCGGCAATCTTCACCGGCTGTGGAATGACTACGACGCGGGCATTGTCTCCGACAGAAACAAGACCGGCTGGAACGTCGGTGTCGGCGTCGAACTGCCTGTGTTCGACGGAGGGCTCACCCGCGCGAAAGTCGCGGAGATGAAGTCGCGGCTGGCAAAGCTCCACGAGCAGGGATTTCTGCTGAAGGAAGGCATCGGACTTCAGGTGAAGGATCATTTCCTCGGGCTCGCCGCCTCCGCCAAGGCCTGCGATGCCACGTTCGCCGCGATGAAGGCCTCCGAGGAGAATCGCGACCTCAACATCCGCGCGTACCAGCAGCAGCTGATCGAAACCGAAAAGGTCATCCGGGCGCAGCTCATGGAGGCGCTCATGACGGCACAGCACCTCAAGGCGAGGTACGATCACGCCGCACTGCGTTCCAGCCTCGACCTCATCGTCGGCACCGAGGTGATGCGGCAGCTGCGCCCACAGCCGTGATGGAAAAGCCGGAGACATTCCACAGGCCCGCCGTCGCCCCCGCCCTTCGTCGCCCGCCGCGCCGCTGGCGCCGCCCGGCTGCCCTGGTCTTCATGGTCGTCGCCCTCGCGCGTCCGATCGGGGCGGCCGAGGCGCAGTCCGCTCCGTTCCGCCTCGGTTTCTCGTATGCAATGTTCACGGACGTTAACGAAAACGACGCGCGGGCGTCGATTCGGGGGCTGGCGGCCACGATATCGCGGGAGAGGCACATCCCGGCGGATCCCGATCCACTCCTGCTCTCCGGCAGCGACGCCATCGCCAATGCGCTTCGGAACAACCGGCTCGACGCGGTCGCGCTTGCCGCCGACGAATACTGGCTCGTGACGCGCGAGGCCGGCGCGGTTTCCGACCGCTGCCTGGTGGGCGTCCAGCAGGGTGATCCGGCGGACCGCTACGTGGTCCTGGTGCGCAAGGATCGGGGTTTTCGCTCGGTGTCGGACCTCGCCGGCAAGAAGCTCACGGTGCTCGAGAACTATCGGCTTCGCCTTGGATTTGTGTGGCTCGAGGTGCTCCTCGCGCAGAAGGACCTCGCGCCGGCCGCCGTGCATTTCCGGACGGTCAGTCACAGCCCGAAGCTTTCAAAGGTCGTGCTGGACGTCTTCTTCGGCAGCGC
>JAJYAR010000436.1 GCA_021779435.1 bacterium | reverse complement strand
CGAGATGGGCGAGGGCGCGCTCGAGCGCATGCACGTGCCGCGCGCGGGCCAGGAACGTGGTCTCGCCGCCCGTTTCGCTCGCCCCCTCCCAGCCCGCGATGCGGAGGATCTCCCGGCGCAGGACGTCGAGCCCGGCCCCGCTGCGGGCCGAAATCCGGACGCATCCGTCCCGCAGGCCCGGCGGCGACCCGGTGAGGTCGATCTTGTTGCGAACGCGCAGAACCGCCACTCCGGCGGCGGCGCCGGCGGCGATCGCCGCGTCGCCCGGGTCGTCGGGCTGCCGGTCGTCGACGAGATGCAGCACGATATCCGCGCTGGCAAGCGCTCCGCGCGTGCGCGCGATGCCGATCGCCTCCACCGGGTCGGTCGTCTCCCGCAATCCGGCGGTGTCGATGACGTTGAGCACGACCCCGTCGATGGCGATCCGGCGCTCGATGCGGTCGCGGGTCGTGCCCGGGTGCTCGGTGACGATCGCGACCTCCTCGCCGGCCAGCGCGTTGAGCAGACTGGACTTGCCGACATTGGGCGAGCCGGCGAGCACGACATGGATGCCTTCGCGCAGCAGGGCCCCCTGGCGCGCCCGGTGCAGCAGCGCGTGGAGGGCATCGCCCGCCCGCGCCAGCCGGCGCCGGCAGTCCGCCGCCCGCAGGAATTCGATTTCCTCTTCGGGAAAGTCGAGGGTGGCTTCGGTCAGCGCCCGCAGTTCCAGAAGATCGGCCGCCAACGCCTGCACGGCGCGGGAAAATTCCCCTTGCAGGGACCGCAGGGCGCCGCGCGCGGCGGCGGCGGTGCCGGCGTCGATGAGGTCGGCCACCGCCTCCGCCTGGGCGAGGTCGATCTTGCCGTTGCGGAAGGCCCGCTGCGTGAATTCCCCCGGACGCGCGATGCGCGCACCGACCCCGCTTCCCGCCTGCAGGCAACGGGCGAGGATCATCTGCAGCACGGCGGGGCCGCCATGTCCCTGGAGTTCGAGCACCGATTCGCCGGTGTAGGAGTGGGGTGCGGGAAACCACAGCGCGAGCCCCGAGTCGATGGCGCGGCCGTGGTCGTCGCAAAAGTCGGCATGCAGCGCGACGCGGGGACGCAGGTGCGCGGCCCGGGCGGGGCCGAGCAGACCCTGGATGAACGGGTCGAGCTGGGGTCCCGAGATGCGGACGACCCCAACCCCGCCCTTCCCGGGCGCCGTGGCGATCGCGACGATCGGATCGGCATCGAAATTCATCATCTTCTTCGCAAAATATCGGCGACCGCGCAATTTTGGTGCATAATCGACGCGGATCTGTTGCGGCACCATGCTCGAGACGTGGACATCCGCAATCCCGATCCCGATGAGGGGGTGGAGTTGCGGAAGCGGCAACGTCGCCGGGGGTTCCTTCGAAGACCTCTGTCAACGGCTGCGAGCGCTCCGACGTTATCGCTCCAGAGCGCAGAACGCTGAACCGCCAATTCCGGCGGGGGCACTCTGCGAACGATATCGGATTTTTCAATTAATCCACGGAAGCCAAAATGAAGAAACTGCTTGCTCTGATGATCGCCTCGATGTTCGCCGCCGGCACCGCGTATGCGGCTGACGCTGCCAAGCCCGCTGCTGCCAAGAAGCCGGCTGCGCACCACGTCGTCCGCCACCATGCCCGCAGCCATCGTCATGGCCATCGTCACGGCCATCGCGTTGCGCACCACGCTGCCAAGAAGGCCGCCAAGAAGCACTAAGCCGGGGACTCCCCGCAAAGAAAGGCAGGCCGCGAGGCCTGCCTTTTTTTATGGGGCCGGCGCATCCAGGGCGGCGAGCCGGCGGGCGAGTTCGGCCAGCGCGCCGGCTTCCTCCAGTCCGGATACGCGGACCTGCTTGTCGCGACTGGCCGCGCCTGCGGCGAGTGCAAGCTGCCGGGCCCGCAGGTGCAGCGCATCGCCGAGGAAGCGAAGCAGCTCGGCGTTGGCCTTGCCGTCCACCGGCGGCGCGTGCAGGGCGATCTTCAGCCGGTCGCCGTAGGGGCCCGCCGCCGCGGTGCGTTTGGCGCCCGGTTGCACGCGCAGCGACAGAACCACGAAATTGCCGTCCTGGCGTGCCCAGATCGGCAGCGTCGTCGTGCGAAAATCGGGTTTTTCCATTTGTCGTGAACGAGCGCGCGTGAAACCTACGAACGATACCTTTCTGCGCGCCCTGTTGCGCCAGCCGACCGAATACACCCCGATCTGGCTGATGCGCCAGGCGGGGCGTTATCTCCCGGAATACAACGCGACGCGCAAGCGCGCCGGCAGTTTCCTTGCGCTGGCCCAGTCTCCGGATCTGGCAACCGAGGTCACCATGCAGCCGGTCGATCGCTATCCCCTGGATGCGGCGATCCTGTTCTCGGACATTCTCACGGTTCCCGACGCCATGGGCCTGGGCCTGCATTTCGTCGATGGCGAGGGACCGCGGTTCGCGCGTCCGGTGCGCTCCGAGGCGGATGTTGCCGCGCTGGCGGCGCCGGATCCCGAAGACCGGTTGCGCTATGTGATGGATGCGGTCCGCTCGATCCGCGGCGCGCTGGCCGGTCGCATTCCCTTGATCGGCTTCTCGGGCAGTCCGTGGACCCTGGCCTGCTACATGGTCGAGGGCGGCGGATCGGACGACTTCCGCACGGTCAAGGAAATGCTCTACCGGCGGCCGGACCTGATGCAGCGGATCCTCGACGTCAATGTCCGGGCCGTCACCGACTATCTCAACGCCCAGATTCGCGCCGGCGCCCAGGCGGTGATGATCTTCGATACCTGGGGTGGCGTTCTGGCGGATCCCGCCTTCCGGGCGTTTTCGCTCGACCCGATGACGCGCGTCGTGCAGGGTTTGCAGCGCGAGGCGGAGGGCGAGCGGGTGCCCTGCATCGTGTTCACGAAGGGCGGCGGAGTCTGGCTCGAAGACCTGGCGCAGACGGGGGCCGACGCCGTCGGCGTGGACTGGACGGTCGACCTGGGCCGCGCGCGCGCGCGGATCGGCGGCCGCTGCGCGCTGCAGGGCAACCTCGACCCGATGGCCCTGCTCGCCGGTGCCGAGCCGGCATGCGCCGAAGCCCGCCGGATCCTCGATTCGTTCGGCGATCCGCAACGCGGC
>JAJYAR010000031.1 GCA_021779435.1 bacterium | reverse complement strand
TCTACTGCCGATGCTGCTGTTCGGCGTCAGTGCGGAATAGACGCTGACCGAGAACGTCGGCGTGCTGAGCGGGGTTGCATGCGCGGCCGCTCCGGCCATCGTCGCGGCGGCAACGGCGCTGCCCAGGCAAAGTGCTTTGAGACGCATGGTTGAGACTCCTTGAATTGGGTAATGAATGCACGAAAGCAAAAGCAAAAAGAGTGCCAGATGTTTGTATCAAATTGATTTGCCGGTGTATTTGTCTATTTCGTCCGGCGGAGGTCCACGGCATGGGAATTGATTTGTAAAAAGTTTCGACACACGGTTTCTGCTGCGAGGCGGATTCCCCCTCGCTTTTCGCCGCGGGCGTACAGCCCTTTCCGGAGGGCGAGCGGACGGATCGTCGCCGGATGGGCCAAAGGCGAACCGGGAACTGATCAGGATGCGTCGCGCGAGCCGGATCCGGTCGAATGCCGGATTGGCGTCGATCGGCAGATCGGGGCCGGTCGGGTTGTCGCGATCGCCGATGCCGCCGACCTCTTCATATCGGCCATCACCATCAGGGAGTTGGAACTTGGCGTCTTGTCGATTGAGCGCAAGGACGCAACTCAGGGGGCATGCCGCGCTTCTGGCTGGAGCAAGCACGTCTAACCGGAGTTCTCCGGGCGTACGTTGCCCATCGATACCGCCGCGGCGCTTATTGGGTGTCCGCCGTCACCGTTGTGGTGGCGACGGTTGCCGCCACGCTGTTCGCGCTCCTGGCGATGGGAACCGCACCGGCGGCCGAAGCCGGCGATCGCCCCCCGCCGCACGCCGTCAGCACCAGAATCAAACCGATGCCGGGGAAAATCAGAAACCTGTTCACTCGTGTCATCGCGCCTCCTTTCCACGATCCGGCGACATGGCCATCTACAGCGCTTGGCAGACACCGGTCAACGCACCGGTTCTTCCGGAAGTTCCCTGGATCAGGTATGTATTTCCGGAATTTACGGGCAGCACATTGAGGCTCATCGCCGCCGTGGCGCCCGGTGGGGTGAATGTGATGGTGTACGAACCGGTAATCGGACCGGCCGCGCTCGTGAACGGAACTCCCGACTGGCTTTGCGTCGAGTAGGAGTTTCGGGTGTTCGTTGCCGCATCGCCCGCCGTGACCTGCGTGAGCGCGTAAGAGAGCGTGCTATGTGCGAAATCGATCACCGCCAACAGATTTACCCCCCTCGTGTCCCCAGGGCTCGCCAGGTAGACGAAATTGGGGTATGTGCTTCCGCTGCTTTGGACGAGGGAGCCGAACGTGTAGTTATGCGGCACGGACAAAACCATGCCGCAACTCCCCGTCAATCCCGCCATCGCCGGGGTCGCACCGGCGAGCGCGCCGAATGCAATAAGGCCGCCCGCCAATACTCGCAACCGATTCGCTTTCATTTCCCGCCTTTCTTTCCTTGTCGATGATTCGAGCCTTCGATGGCGCAAGCCGACCCCGTAGATCGCATCGCAGAAGTCCCGTGAACAGGTGATGGTCGCGCCTTGGAACGGGAGGTTACGAAAATCGCGAATAACGCGCCTCTCCCAAATGGGAGGGAAACTCCGCAAGGGCACTACGGTTTGGCCGTAGGGGTTGTCGGGACAGCTCCCGAGAGTTAGAGTCTTTCGCATGTGGCGGCGCCGTGTCGGTCTTCAGCGAAGCGACCGGCCACTGAGGCAGAGGAACTTCGTCGATGGGTCCCGACATCGATCGCGAGGGGAAACGGATCGGTAGCCGCTACACAGCGGCACCGGATGCGCAGCGCGGCATGCGCACGATCGGCGACCGCCTCGCGCCGCTTGCGCCGGGAGCCCGATCGCAATGACGTCCCAGGCCGATCTCGACGGGGAACTCATCGGGCGCATCTACGCGGCAGCCGGCGACGCATCCCGGATCCCCGAACTGGCGCTGGACCTCGCGCACGCATTCGACAGCAGCAGTTGCATCGTGTACTTCCGACGCAAGCACGCAGCGCCGATACCGCAAATGCCGGAGGTCACGGGGGTTCTTTCGGCCACCGGGAACATCGACGACCAGGCTTGCGCGGCGTACGCAACCCACTATGGCGAACGCGACGAGTGGTACCAGCGCGGCTGGAAGCGGCCATCGCCTCAGGTGGTGCTGGGTGAGGAACTGATCAGCACGAACGAGGTGTTGCGCACGGAGTGGTCGGACTGGCTACACACGACGGGATGCCTCCATGTCCTCGGGGTGCAGTTTCCGATCGAAGGAAACGTGTTCGGCGCGCTCGGAATCCATCGCACGCGCGCCGAGGGCCCCTTGGAGGAAGCCGACCGTCAGCGCATGATCCGGCTGCTTCCCCACCTTCAGCGTGCGATGCGCATTCGCGAACGGCTACGCACCGCGGAACAGGCGGCTGGGGTCGCCGGCAGCGCTGCGGGGCGGATGGGGGTGGGAATCATCGTCGTCGATGCGGAGCGCCGCATCTATTTCGTCAATCCCGTCGCGGAACGAACGGTCCGTAGCGGAGGCGGACTGCGGATTGCCGGTGGACGCCTCGCGGCGCTCGCCGCCGTCGACGAGGCCGTCTTTTCCCGCGCCGTCCGGCACGCCAGCGGGAGCGCTGCGCCCGCCGCACAAGGACCTTCTCCCCCGCGCGGTGCGACGCTGCATCTGTCGATGCGTGGCGGTGCCAAACTGGCCGTGATGATTGCGCCGCTCGCGGCAAATGCGCTGCGTTACGGCTGCATCGGACCCGCTTGCGCCGTCATCTTTTCCGATCCGGCAAGCCACGCCCCCGACCTGCCGCCCCAGGTGCTCGCCGCGCGCTATGGCCTGACTCCGGCGCAGGCCCGGCTGCTGTCGGCGCTCGTCCGTGGCGAAACCCTTGCCGACTACGCGGCGCGCACGGGCGTCGGCATTGGCACCATACGCAGCCATCTCAAGGACTTGACTGCCCGCACCGGACAGCGGCGGCAGGCTGATCTCGTGCGGATGGCGCTTTCCGATCCGTTGTTGCGCCTGCAGGCTGGTGGGGCGGCCGAAGGGGTTTCTCCGCCCGCCGTCTCGCTTCGGGAGCCGGAAGCTCCCGCCCAATGACGCAGCACGATCTCGACGGGGACACGCGTTCGTTTGGTCCCCGGTTCAAGTTACGTCCCGTTGGGCCCACCACGGCAAACCGACGCTCCGGCTGCGTTCCCCGCAGTTCCTCCGTGCGGCAGGATGGTCACCGTCGCGCTCATCCCGGCGCTGAGCGGGAGATCCGCGGGCTGGCTGTCGATATGGATGCGGACCGGGATGCGTTGCGCGAGCCGGACCCAGTCGAACACCGGATTGGCGTCGATCAGCAGATCGGGGCCGGTCGGGTTGTCGCGATCGCCGATGCCGCGGGCGATCGCCTCCACGGTTCCCGCCAGGCAGCGCGGATCGGAGAGCAGGCGGATCCGGGCGCGATCGCCGGGGTGGATGTCGGTGAGTTTGCTTTCCTCGAAATAGCCGTAAAGGTAGTAGCTGTGGCGGTCGATCAGCGCCAGCACGGGCTGGCCGACGTGCACGTAGTCGCCGGGGCGCAGCAGCAGGTTGGTGACGAAGCCGTCGACGGGCGCGCGGATCTCGGTGCGCTGCAGATCCAGTTGCGCCAGTTGGAGCGCGGTGCGTGCGAGATCGCGTCGGGCGATCGCGCGGGCAGTGTCGGCGCGCGCCTGAGCGAGCCGGGATTGCGCGAGGTGCCAGGCGTTGCGCGCCATCGCGGCGGCGGCATCGGCATCGTCGACCTCTTCGCGCGAGGTGGCGCCGTAGCCGCCTGCGAATCGGCGGCGCCGGGCCCGGTCTTCCTCCATCTGCATCGCCGTGCGGGCTTTGGCGAGATTTTCCTGGCGTTCGCGGACCTGCGCCCGCGCCGACTGCAGAGCGGCCTGCGCCATGGCGAGACGCGCCGCGGCCGTATCGGCGGCGTTGTGGAAGCGCGCGGCATCGACCGTGAACAGCAGGTCGCCGCGGCGCACCGGTTGGTTGTCGCGCACCGGCACGGTGTCGACCAGCCCTCCGACGTCGGGGGCGATGTGGATGACGTCGGCGCGTACGCGCGCGTCGCGTGTCCAGGGCGTGTCGGCCTCGTGGGTCCAGAGGATGCGGGCCAGCAGTGCGGCGAGGACCAGTGCGGCAACGGTCAACGCAATGCGTCCCAGGGGAAGTGCGCGCAGGGTGTGGGGAAGTTTCATGGCAGGACATGGCGCGATGCGAGCGCCAGGACACAAAAGAGGATGAGGAACAGGCTCAGTCGGAACAGCGATGGATGCCATACGCGGCGGTATACGGCATACCGGACCAGCACCTGATCGAGGACCGACCACAAGGCGGCGCTGACGACGAGCAGCGCCAGGACGCCCGGAACCAGCACGCCGGTGAAGTCAAATTCGCGATGCATGGGACACCGGGGCGAGAGGCGTGCGCGCGAAGATCGGCGCGCGGGGGTCCTGCAGCGCGATGCGCAGTTGCAGGAGGTGCGCCCGCAATGGCGCCGGAGGGGTCGCGTCGAGGGCACGGGCGATGGCATCGAGGGCGGCTTGCCGGTCGGGTGTCGCGCTGCGGAAGAGCGCGGCCACGGCGCCGACGACCGCATCGCAGCGGATCCGCACCGCGGCCGGGGGAGCATGGTCGCGCAGGTCCTGCCGCAGTTCGATCAGCGCACGCGCGATTTCCTGCGTCACCAGCGACCACGAGACGATGCGGTCCACCTGATGGCCGCCGGTCGCGGTCTGTCGCAGCAATTGGCTCAGCAGGTCGCGGTGCACGCTCTCGAATCGGGACGCCAGGCCGTCGAGCGGGGCGCTCGCGGCAAGGTCGACCGTCGCGCGCAGGCGGGCCAGCGCCCGCCGCATCGATCCGCGGACCGGCAGCAGGGCGAAGCCCAGCACCGCGGCGAGCAGGCCGACGATCTCCGCGACGGCGCCATTGAAGAGACCGATTGTCGATAGGCGCATGGGATTGTTGATCTGCAGATTGAGGAACATGCCGAGCATCGCACCCATGCCCACGCCGGCCCACCGGGGCCGGGTCCCGAGGTAGAACAGCACGGCCAGCAGCGGCAGGGTGACGGCAACCAGACCGGGGAAGCCGCCGCCGGGGAGCAGGGCGGCCACGACGATGGCGAGCACGGCGGCAATGGCGAATCCGGACAGGGTCTGGGTGAGCGCGTCGACGGGGTTGGGGGCGATTGCCATCAACGCGCTGAACACCGTGGCTACCAGCATCGCCGTGCCCCCGCTGGGCCAGGCGGTGGCGATCCAGATTCCGCTCAGGGTGATCATCGTGCCGAAAGTCCGCAGTCCGGTCTTCCACGCGCTCGCCGGATCGTGGCTGCGCTGGAAATGCACGCGCTCGACCCCCGCGCCGTGCGCGCGCCGGGCCCGCAGCAGCCGCGCGGAGACCATCAGCTCCCGCAGTTCGCCTGCCAGTCGGAGGAGCAGGGCGGCGGCCGCGTCGAAGTGGCCGAGATCCGCCGGATCGGACAACTCCTGCCGCAGTTGCATGGCGCGCGCTTCGAGGCGGGCTCGCGGGCCGGCCAGCCGGGACGGTGTGGCGAGGGTGGCGGCGAGTTCGCGCCCGAGCGCATCGATGCGCGCGGCGGCGTCGACGGGCAGGCGTTCGCGCAGCGGGATCAGCGATTGAAACGTGGTCGAAACGGCCATCATCTGGTGGTTGAAGTGGCGCAGCCCGTTGCTGTTGGCGCGGACTTCCGGATCTTCGAAGATCACCGACGAGCGCAGATCCTCCAGGCTTACCGCGGCGCGGACCGCCTGCAGGTGTTCGTGCTCCGCGCGTTCCGGCGGCAGTCGCGTCTGCAGTCCGTCGCGGATCAGGCGCAGCAGTTCGGCGAGGCGCTCCTGCGCCGCGCGGTAAAGCTGCGGGCCCAGGCGCTGCGGCCAGAGCAGGGCGCTCACCAGCGTGGCGACGGTGATGCCGAGCAGGACCTCCGAGACGCGCATCTGGGCGGTCTGGAACCCTTGCAGCGGATCGCGCAGGCTCGGCAGGGCGACGATCGCGGCAGTGTATCCCGCGAGCACGTAGCCGTAGGCCATGAAGTTGCGGTAGAGCAGGGCGCCCACCGCGCACAGCGAAACCCAGGCGCAGAGGCCGAACAGGAAGAATTCGCGCTCCTGCGCAAAGGCGGCGATCAGCACCAGGCCGACGATCGATCCGACGATCGTTCCGAGAATGCGATAGAAACTCTTGGCCAGCACCAGCCCGTTCTGTGGTTGCATCACGATCGCGACGCTGAGCATCGCCGTCGACGGCTGCTGCAGTTCGAGGCGCATCGCGAGCCACGCGGTGAGATAGAGCGCGACCAGGCTCTTGGCGACGAAGGTCCAGGATCGCGCTTCCTCCCGGACCGACGCCGGCGGCGCGGGAATGCGCCCTGCGGTATCAGCCATGTTCGACGCTGTCGAGGAAATGTTTGAGGAGCGATTCGAGCTGCGACAAGTCGTCGGCAGCGATGGTGCGCGTCTGGCGCGCGAGCATTTCGCCGATGGCCGGCAGGAAGGCGTCGATCATCGCCAGTCCATCCGGGGTCAGGGTCAGACGCACGCGGCGGCGATCGCCTTCGTCGACGTGGCGCGCGATCAGGCCGCGGGTGCACAGGCCGTCGGTGAGGCGGGTGATGTTGGTCGACTTCTCCATCGCGGCATCGGCCAGTTCCGAGGGACCGAGGCGGTAGTCCTCGCTGCCGAACAGCATCATCAGCACCGTGTACTCGGTATGGTTGATGCCCCAGGGCCGCAAGACCTGGTTGGCCTGGTCCTGAGTCCGCTTGTAGAGGTGCTTGATCAGCCGGATGACCACCGCCGGCGTGCGCCGGAAAGCCGGGTGGCGGGCGCAGGTGAGCGCGACGCGTGCTTCGGCGGCTTCGAAACCGTTCATTTGTTCACAAATGAATACTTCATTTGTGAACTATATATTGACTCGCAATAGAAGTCTAGCGCAAGCGGTTTGCTAGCATCAGTCCCCCGGCATGTGCCGGCAACGATCCGGGCGTGCCCGGCGCCGCAATCCGGCGGCGGGCCGTCCGATTCCCGATCAACCTTTCCTGGAACAACGAGCATGACCAAAGCCTATGCCGCCCAAAGCCCATCCAGTCCCCTTGCTCCAATGGAAATCGAGCGCCGCGCACCGGGGCCGGACGACGTCCACATCGCCATCCTGTACTGCGGCGTTTGCCATTCCGACCTGCACACCGCGCGCAACGAGTGGCACAACACGATCTATCCCTCGGTTCCCGGCCACGAAATCGTCGGGAGGGTGGTTGCGGTGGGCAGGAATGTCCGGAATTTTCAGCCCGGGGACCTCGCGGGCGTGGGATGCATGGTCGACAGCTGCGGTCATTGCCATCCCTGCCGGGAGGGCGAGGAGCAGTACTGTGAGACCGGCTTCGTCGGCACGTACAACGGCCCCCTGTTCGGCGGCGAAAACACCTACGGCGGCTATTCCCAGGCGATCGTGGTCAAGGAGCATTTCGTCCTGAAGATCCGCCACGCGGAAGCCGACCTCGCGGCGGTTGCGCCGCTCTTGTGCGCGGGGATCACCACCTATTCGCCGCTGCGCCACTGGAAGGCGGGGCCGGGGAAAAAAGTGGGCATCGTCGGCTTGGGCGGGCTCGGGCACATGGGGGTGAAGATCGCCCATGCGATGGGTGCGCACGTCACCCTGTTCACGACCTCACCGGGGAAGATCGAGGATGGGAAGCGCCTCGGCGCCGATGAAGTGTGCATTTCGACCGACGCCGCGCAGATGGCCGCGCGGGCCAATCAATTCGACTTCGTGCTCAACACGGTCGCGGCGCCGCACAACCTCGATCCCTATCTGCAACTGCTGAAGCACGACGGCACCATGACGCTGGTCGGCGCACCTGCCGAACCGCATCCGTCGCCGGGCGTATTCAACCTCATCCTGAAACGGCGTCAGATCGCCGGTTCGCTGATCGGGGGAATCCGGGAGACCCAGGAGATGCTGGACTTCTGTGCCCGGCACGGCATCACGTCGGACATCGAGCGGATCCCGATGGCCTACATCAATACCGCCTACGAACGCATGCTGAAGAGCGACGTCAAGTACCGGTTCGTGATCGACATGGCGACCCTCTGATCCGGCCCCGCCTTTCCCGGGTGCGGGAAAGGCGGGTTTCGGCGGTCAGTCTCCCTGCGTTTCGACCTGCACGAGCGGTTCCTCGCTCGACGCCGCGCGCACGGGGCGGGGGCGGCCGCGCCGCACCGGCTTGTCCTCCTCCGCGATCCGCGCCTGGGCCTGGGCAAGTTTTTCCGGGTCGGTCTGCGCAAGTTCGATTCCCGCCGACTGCAGCGTCGGCGCGATTTCCTCCACGGTCATCGGCGTCGGGATCGCCACGGGTGCGGTCGCCTCCGGTGCGGCATGGACGGCTTCCGGCTCCTTGGGCTCGGGCGCGATCTCCGCCGCCACGGCCGGTGCGGCTACGACGGAGGGCGCTTCGAGCGCGACAGCGGCGGGCGCCTCGGCAGCGGGCTGCTGCAGCGGTTCGGCTGCTGGCTCAGCCGGCTGGGCTTCCACCGCCGCCGGCAGCGCGGCGGGTTCGACCTGCACCTCCGCCAAGGGAGCGGTGACCGGCTCCTGCGGCTCGGGTTCGGCGCCAGACTCGATGGCCGACTCGGCGTCGACCAGGGCTTCCCCGTTGTCGCCTTCCGAGGTGCGCTCGCCAGTGCGTCCCCCGCGGCCGCGGCGACCGCGGCGGCGCCGGCGCTTCTCCGGGCTGCCCGATTCGTCCGGAGTGTCGGCGGCTGCGCCGCCTTCCAGACCGGGACCGGCTTCGGTTCCGGCTTCTTCCGGCGCTTCGACAGTCGGCCCGGCGAAGACTTCGGGAGCGGGTTCTCCCGCCCCAAGGACGGCGTCCGCGGATTCGGCCGCGTCTGCCGCGGTGCCTGCAGCCTGCTCACCGTCGCGTCCCCGACCGCCGCGCCCACGGCGGCCGCGGCGACGACCGGTCCGCTCTTCCGTCGCGGCTTGCGCTGCCGCGGCCTCGCGGTTTTCCTCGATCGGCGGCATGGACTCCGCCGCGGCGGTGACGGCCGCGGCTTCGGTCTCGCCGTCGCGGCGAGATCCATCGCGCTTGCGAGGCTCTCCGCGCGTCGTGCGCTCGGCATCGCCCCGGGCGCCGCGAGCGGGGCGCTCGCCTCGGCGGCCGCCGCGCTCGCCGCTCCGTTCACCGCTCCGTTCGCCGCGTTCGCCCCGTTCCCGGCGCGGCTCCTTGCGGGCCGGCGTCGCTTCGCCGGCGGGTTCGGCCGCAGCGGCCCCCTTCGGCGACGCGGGTCGCGCCGCAGGTGCTGCCGCTTCTTCCTTTACGCCGAACCAGCCGCGGATCCGGCCCCAGAGGGAGCGGTCGGACCGGTCGGCCGGATGGCCGGCCGGCGCCGGTGTCGGAGCGGGCTGTGCGATCGTCAGCGCGGCTTCGGCCGTCGCAATGACCGGTGCCGGCGTCTCCGGAACGATGCCCTTCACCACGGCGACCTGGCGCCGGTTGCGCGGTTCGCGCGAGGCGGTCGTATAGGGCTCCTCCGTCGGCGGCTCGACGACGCGGCTGTAGCTGGCCTGGGGGTGATCCAGGCGCTCGTCGTCGTGTCGCAGCCGCTCGATGTGATAGTGGGGGGTTTCGAGGTACTTGTTCGGGATCAGGAGGATCGACACGCGCAAGCGGGCTTCCAGCTTGGCGATTTCGGCGCGCTTCTCGTTGAGGAGATAGGTCGCGACGTCCACCGGAACCTGCGCATGCACGGCGGCTGTCGATTCCTTCATCGCCTCCTCCTGCAGGATGCGCAGGATGTGCAGCGCGGAGCTTTCGGTGTCACGCACCTGGCCGACGCCGTTGCAGCGCGGGCAGGTGATGTGGCTGCCTTCGCTCAGCGCCGGGCGCAGCCGCTGGCGCGACAGTTCCATGAGGCCGAAGCGCGAGATCTTGCCCATCTGCACGCGGGCGCGGTCATGGTGGAGCGCATCCTTGAGGCGCTGCTCCACGGCGCGCTGGTTGCGGCCTTCCTCCATGTCGATGAAGTCGATGACGATCAGTCCGCCCAGGTCGCGCAGACGCAGCTGCCGGGCCGCCTCGTCGGCGGCTTCGAGGTTGGTGCGGGTGGCGGTCTCCTCGATGTCCGAGCCGCGCGTCGCCTGCGCCGAGTTGACGTCGATGGCGACCAGCGCTTCGGTGTGGTCGATGACGATGGCGCCGCCCGAGGGCAGGGAAACCGTACGCGAATGCGCGCTTTCGATCTGATGTTCGATCTGGAAGCGCGAGAACAGCGGCACGTCGTCACGGTAGCGTTTGACGCGCGCCGAGACGTCCGGCATCACCAGGTCGACGAAGGTCTTCGCCTGTTCGTACACGTCTTCGGTGTCGATCAGGATCTCGCCGATGTCCGGGTTGAAATAGTCGCGGATCGCCCGAATCACCAGGCTCGACTCGAGGTAGATGAGTTCCGGCGCCTTGACCAGGGCGACCGCATCGGTGATGGCTTTCCACAACTGCAGGAGATATTTCAGGTCCCACTGCAGTTCTTCGACGGCGCGGCCGATTCCCGCCGTGCGCGCGATCACGCTCATGCCGGAAGGCAGGTCGAGCTTGTCGAGCGCGTCGCGCAGTTCCTGGCGGTCCTCGCCCTCGACGCGGCGCGAAACGCCGCCGCCGCGAGGGTTGTTGGGCATCAGCACCAGATAACGGCCGGCCAGGGAAATGAAGGTGGTGAGGGCGGCACCCTTGTTGCCGCGCTCTTCCTTTTCGACCTGGATGATCAGTTCCTGGCCTTCCGCCACCGCATCCTGGATGCGGGCGCGACCGACGTCGAGTCCGGCCTTGAAGTATTGGCGCGAAATTTCCTTGAACGGCAGGAATCCGTGCCGTTCTTCGCCGTAATCGACGAAACACGCTTCGAGGCTGGGCTCGACCCGCGTGATGGTGCCTTTGTAGATATTGGACTTGCGTTGCTCGCGTCCGCTGGTTTCAATGTCCAGGTCGAGCAGTTTTTGACCATCGACGATCGCTACGCGCAACTGCTCCGCGTGCGTCGCATTGAACAACATGCGCTTCATCAGCACTCCTCGCGCCGCTTCTTCGGCGCAGAACGTGCCGAATCAGGTCCGATATGCTGACAACCGCAGGGAACGACCCCAATCCCCTGGACGTGCTGTCCGCCGACCGCCATGGGCGTGCGACGGGCGCGCACCCATGCACCGTTCGGCTACGAACGGCGGGAAAAACGGCGGTAGGGAATGTCCGGGCATGGAAATCCGTTGGGTTGTCGCACGAGGCTGCGTACCGCGCCGCCATCCGGTAAGCGGGGAGGCACGGACCCGGCCCCGGATCCGAATTCGGCATGCGCCTGCGGCAAGTTGCCGGGCAGGCGCTGGGTTGTACAAAGCCGCTTTGCGAGGGACTGTGCCGGCTGAAAGCCCGCGCCCATCCGCTCCGCGACCCACATTCAATCAACGACCCTTTTCGCGCAGGCTCCGCTGCCGGTTTCCGCGCGCATCCATCGCAGATTGGCGCCCGCGCGGCGACCTGCCGCGCGACAGGGGGTGCACTGGGCACCGCTACAATCGCGACCAGCCTCCAGTATATGCAACATGCTTGCACAACGCAAAACATCCCCGGTTTCCGCTATGCGATCCGTGTCCACCGTACGGGTCGACGAGGGTAGCGCCGGCCAGCGCCTGGATAACTTTCTATTGCAGTGGGCCAAGGGCGTTCCGAAAAGCCATGTTTACCGGATCGTCCGCACCGGCGAGGTCCGGGTCAACGGCGGACGGACCCGGGTCGAATACCGCCTCGCCCTCGGCGACGAGGTGCGGATCCCGCCCCTGCGCCGGGCGGAGCCCACCGCCAAGCCTGCAGCTCCCGCCCAGATGCCGCCGATCCTGTTCGAGGACGAGCATCTCCTGGTGATCAACAAGCCCTCGGGCGTGGCGGCGCACGGCGGCAGCGGCGTCGCCCACGGCGTCATCGAGCGGGTCCGCGCCGCCCGGCCGCAGCAGCCGTTTCTGGAACTCGGGCACCGTCTCGACCGGGAAACCTCGGGTGTGCTCCTGCTGGCGAAGACCCGCCGCTGCCTGGTCGCCTTGCACGAGCAATTGCGCGCCGGGGCGGTGGAAAAGCGCTACCTCGCGCTGGTGATCGGCGACTGGGTGAACGATCGCCAGCATGTGCGCTTTTCGCTGGTCAAGCGCACGCTCGCCAACGGCGAGCGGCGGGTCTTCGTCGACGAGGAGGAGGGCGTGCGGGCGCACACGATTTTTTCGCTGCGCAAGCGCTTGCCGGGATTCTCCCTGCTGGAGGCGGAATTGAAGACCGGCCGCACGCATCAGATCCGGGTGCACTTGGCGCATTCGGGGTTCCCGATCCTGGGCGACGACAAATACGGCGACTTCGAGGTCAACCGGCGCGCGGCACGGGGGGAGTTCGGGGCGCGGCTCGACCGGATGTTTCTGCATGCATTCCGGATCGCGCTGGCGCATCCGGTGACCGGCGAGCGGTTGGCGATCGAGGCGCCGCTGCCGCAGGAATGCGAGCGGTTCGTGGCGGCGCTGCAACCTGCTTCCGGCCGGTAACGGCTGCCGCACCGGCGGATATCCGGTTCTGCCGGGGGTGGGCGCGCTACTTCCCCAGCAAGAAAACCGTCGGTCGCTTTTCCAGGGGGGGCGGGTTGGTCGCCGCGATCTCGCGCCACCTTGCGACCGGGTGGGTGGCGATCCGCTGCTGCGCAGCGGTCAGATCGATCGCGAGGCCGAGCGCGACGCCGGGGTCGCAGGTCTGCAGAATCGCCTCGAACAGGCGCTGGTTGCGATACGGCGTCTCGATGAAGATCTGGGTCTCGCCGCGCAGGGCGTCCCGTTGCACCGCGAGCAGCCGCTTGGCCAGTTCGTCGCGGTTTTGCGGCAGATAGCCCAGAAACCGGAAGTTCTGGCCGCTCATCCCCGATGCCATCAACGCCAGCAGGATGGCCGACGGACCGACCCAGGGTACGACCG
>JAJYAR010000435.1 GCA_021779435.1 bacterium | reverse complement strand
GTGTAGAAGGTCCTGCTCGAAGCCTTACCCGGCTACTACCTGGGCGGGAACCTCTACCGGCCAACCGGACGCACCGGACGGCTTCCCGGCATCGTTTCTCCCCACGGGCATTGGGCCTACGGCAGGCTGGAGAACTCCGAAATCGCCTCGGTCCCGGCCCGTTGCATCAACCTGGCCCGCCTTGGCTTCGTCGTATTCAGCTACGACATGGTCGGCTACAACGACACCCTGCAGACGCCCCACGACTTTGGCGGACCCCAGGAGGCGCTCTGGTCGTTCGGCCCCCTGGCGCTCCAGCTTTGGAACTCCCTCCGTGCCGTCGATTTCCTTTCGAGCCTCCCCGATGTCGACCCGGATCGAATCGCCGCCACCGGCGCTTCGGGCGGCGCAACCCAAACCCTTCTGCTCCAGGCCATCGACCCGCGCATCCGCTGGTCGGCGCCCGTGAACATGATTTCCTTCATCATGCAGGGCGGCGGAGAATGTGAGAACGCCCCCGGCCTGCGCGTGGGAACATCCAACGTCGAAATCGCCGCACTCGCCGCGCCCCGTCCGATGATCATGGTCAGCGATACGACGGACTGGACAAAAAACACGCCCCGCGAAGAATTCCCCGCCGTCCATTCCATTTACGAGCTCTATGGCGCCGGCGACGCCGTCGAAACCGTGCAGTTCGAGGCCCAGCACAACTACAACAAGGAAAGCCGCGAAGCCGTCTACCGGTTTTTCGCCAAACGCATCCTCGCCGACTCCAATGCGGCGTCCCTCACCGAAAAGCCTTCTCACGTACCCATGCCCAACGAGTTGCTCGCCCTCCAGGGACGTACTCTTCCGCCCGGAGCGCTCGACTACGCCTCCCTGTTCGCCCTTTGGAAGAGGATGAGCCAGGCCCAGCGCCAGGCCGAAGACCCGGCGCAACTGCGCGCGTCGCTGCAAGCATCGATCGGCGTCGAATGGCCGGTGCATGTGGACAAGGACGGTGCGGGCAAGAAGATGGTGCTCGGCCGCGAAGGCTTCGGCGACCGGGTTCCGGCCATGTGGATCCCCGGACCCCAATCGGGTGTGGCCGTCATCGTCCATCCCGGCGGAGCCGAAGCGGCCCAGCACGACCCGGAAGTCGAGCGAATCCGCAAGACCGGTTGGCCCGTACTGCTGATCGACGCGTTCCAAACCGGATCGGCTGTCGCTCCCCGGGACCGCTCCGGGAAATACTTCACCACCTTCAACCTCACCGACGACGCCAACCGCGTGCAAGACATCCTCACCAGCCTGCGCTATCTGCAGCAGCAGGGACGCAGTCCCATTCAGCTATATGGCTTCGGCAAGGCCGCCATCTGGACCCTGTTCGCCGCGGCTACCGCCGAGGTCCCGGTACGCCTCCACGCGGATCTCGCCGGCTTTCAAGGCGCCGATAAAGAGTTCATCGATCAATTCAACGTCCCCGGTATCCAACGCGGAGGCGGTCTGGACGCGGCTCTTCGCCTGACGAAGGACGAAAGAGTAAGTACGGGAAACTGAGAACTTATGGATCGTACCTGTGCCTTCGCCGTCGGGACGATAGCGCTCGTCCTCTCCGCACCCTCATCCGCCCAGACCCCGCGGAGCACGGAACTGAGCGGCCTCGAATATCGCCTGATCGGGCCGTTTCGTGGGGGCCGGTCCCTGACCGCGACGGGAATTCCCGGCGATCCTTCGACATACTACTTCGGTTCGACGGGAGGCGGCGTCTGGAAATCCGTCGACGGCGCCAATACCTGGAAGCCAGTATTCGATCATGAGGGCTCTGCCACCATCGGAAGCCTCGCGGTGGCCCCCTCCGATCCAAACGTCATCTACGTAGGTACCGGCGAGGGCTGCATTCGCGGCGACGCCGCCGAAGGCGATGGCGTCTATAAATCCATCGACGGCGGCGCGACGTGGAAAAATGCCGGCCTCAAAGATACGCGTGCGATCGGCAAACTCATCGTCAACCCAAAGAACCCGGACATCGTGTTCGTCGCCGCGCTCGGCCATGTGTTCGGCCCGAATCCCGACCGCGGCGTCTTCCGCACCACCGACGGCGGCAAAACCTGGAGCAAAGTACTTTACGTCGATGACCACACCGGCGCCATCGACCTGGTCTTCGATCCGAACAACCCCAACATCCTGTTCTCGGCAACCTGGCAGGTCTACCGCACCCCGTGGACTCTGTCGAGCGGCGGTCCCGGCAGCGGCCTTTACCGTTCGGCGGACGGCGGGAGCACCTGGAAACGCATCACCGAAGAACAGGGCCTCCCCAAAGGCCCATACGGGAAGGTCGGCGTCGCTGTCGGCGCCAATTCGCGGCGCGTTTACGCTCTGATCGAAGCCAAGGATAACGGCGGCCTCTACCGCTCCGATAACGGCGGCGCGAAATGGGAACTGGTCAATCCCGAGCATCGCCTGGTGCAGCGCGGTTGGTACTACATGCACGTCGTCGCGGATCCGAAGGACCCCGACAAGCTCTACGTGATGAACGTCGAGTTCCTGCGCTCGATCGACGGCGGCCGCGCGTTCTCGAAAATCCGCGTGCCGCACGGCGACAATCACGGCCTGTGGATCGATCCCACCAACACGGCCCGCATGGTCGAAACCAATGACGGCGGCGCGACCGTCACCGTCGACGGTGGTACGACGTGGACGCGCGAGGACAATCAACCGACCGCCCAGTTCTACCACGTCATCGCCGACACGCGCTTCCCCTACTACGTCTACGGCGCGCAGCAGGACAACACCACCGTCGCAATCGCCATCCGAGGCCCGCACGGCAGCATCGGCCGGCCGGATTGGTACAGCGTCGGCGGCGGCGAATCGGGCTACATCGCCCCAGACCCGCGCGACCCCGACATCGTCTACGCCGACGGCTATCAAGGCGCCATCACCCAGTTCGACAAGAAGACCAACCTGACGAGCGAGATCACCGTGTTCCCCGTATTGACCGACGGCGAAGGAGCGGCCCGCCTGGCCCACCGCTTCCAGTGGACCGCGCCGCTGATGCTTTCTCCCCACGATCCAAACACGCTCTATCACGCCGGCGAAAGGCTGTTCAAGACCACCGACGCCGGAATGCACTGGACCGCCAT
>JAJYAR010000434.1 GCA_021779435.1 bacterium | reverse complement strand
GGCCAACGACGACGTCGATTTTCTGCAAGCCCTGGGTCAGCGCATGCGTCTGCTGCGCGCTCGGCGCGGCATGACGCGCCGGATCCTGGCCGAACAATCCGGCGTGTCCGAACGCTATATTTCAGCGGTGGAGTCCGGCACTGGTAATGGCTCGATCCTGTTGCTGCGGGCATTGGCCGAGGCGCTGCACGTCAACCTGCGGGCGCTGCTGGAGGACGAATCCGTCCCGCCGGCCGCCCCGGCCGCGCGCGTGCCGGAACATCGCGACCGCATCGCGCTGATCGGTCTGCGCGGGGCCGGTAAATCGACGCTGGGGCCGCTTCTGGCTAATCGGCTTGGCATCCCGTTCCTGGAACTGGATCAAGAGGTGGAGAAAGAGGCCGGGCTTGGCTTGGCGGAGATCATGGAACTGCACGGCCAGGCCGGTTTCCGCCGGATGGAGCGCGGCGTGCTGGACCGGGTGATCGCCGCCTACCCGCGGGCCGTCATCGCCGCTGGGGGTGGTATCGTCGCCGAGGCGGCCACATTCAATCGGCTGCTGGGCGCCTGTCTGACCATCTGGGTGAAGGCCAAGCCGGAGGAACACATGCAGCGGGTCATCGACCAGGGCGATCTGCGGCCGATGCGGGATAACCGGCGCTCGATGGAAGATTTGCGCGCGATCCTGGCCAGCCGCGAGGCGCTGTATGCGCGGGCGGACATCCAGCTTGAGACTTCGGGGCGCACCGTCGCCGCGACCCTGGATGCGCTGCTGTCGGCGATCGGGTAGCGCCGCATCCGGTCTATCCTGGGCCTTTGGCCAATCTAGCCGTCGAAATTGACGGTCCGGGTGGTCCCGCCGCACCCCCACCCCCATATGCCGCCGGTAAGCAGGCAGGAGGGTCGGATAGTGACATGGACGCGGATCACGGATCCCGAGACGGTATCGGGGTTGCTGCCGGCGTGGCTGGGACGGCGGATGGTTGGGTTGCGCGGGGCGTTCGGCCTATTGCTGACTACGGGTGACGTGCTGCGCCTGACGTCGATTGCCGCGGCCCACCAGTCGTCAGAGGGGGTGATCCTGCTGGATGTGCTGCTTGACCTTGCCGGGGTGCCAGAGGGAGCCGATCTGGCCTGGCGCACCAAGCACTTTTTGGGCGCCCCGGTGCCTGGCGCTTCAGTTGCGACCGTCAATCTGGCCCATGTGGTCGCGGCGGTGGAGTTCACCGTGGCGGAGATGGCGGTCAATCCAGGTGACGACAGCGTGCCGTTCAGCGACTCGATCCATGACGATGGGGATCCGATTCGGACGGAAGCGGTGGGGCAGGCGGCCG
Organism: bacterium; assembly: GCA_021779435.1. The sequence goes on along the minus strand of JAJYAR010000434.1, from coordinate 1,799 downwards.
ATTAACGCGTGCGGGGCGGTGTTCGGGCGCTGTAGCGCCCGATCCCGAACCCGCATCCGGCCGCCGCTATATCAAGCACAGGCGGGGTTGATTGGCAGGAAGGCGTCGGCTGCGGACAGCGTCCCCACATCCGTATAGTAGTCCCACGGGCCGTGGCTCTCCTTGGGTTGTTTGACGCGATACAAAGTCACGTCGGTCAGCAAGCGGCCATCCGCACGCAGCGTCGCTGGGCGGCCAAAATACGAAACCGGTATTGCCCGCATCGCCTTGTTGACCGCGATCGGATCGTCCGTGCCGGCCTGAGCCATGGATTTCAGGAAGTGCAGGCTGGATGCGTAGTTCAGCGCCTGTTCCTTGGTCGGGGCCGCGTTGTGGTCCTTCATGAATCGGTTCGCGAACGACCGGCTTGCGTCGTTCTGGTCCCAGTAGAAGCTGGCCGGAAAACGAAGGCCTTGTGCGACGTCCAGGCCCAGGGCGTGAATATCCGTTATATAAACCAGGAATCCTGCCAGTTGGACGCCATTCTTGCGCAGGCCGAATTCGGCGGCCTGCTTGATCAGGTTGACTTGATCGTTGCCCACCGCCGCGAGCCCGATAACCGACGCGCCAGAGCTTTGCGCGGCCAGGATTTGCGAGGAGAATTCCGTGCTACCGATAGGAAATTTCGCATCACCGATGACTTTGCCTCCGGTCGCCTGGATGGCCTTTGCGGTCATCGATTCCAGTGCTTCGCCGAAACTGAAATTCACCGTGATGAAGAACCATGTGCTGCCTTTGGGCCCGCTTGGAAGGTGCGCGACGCCGGTGGTCAGGGCATGGGTGTCGTCAGCCCAGTGGCTGCTGGTGGGGGAGCATAGCTTCGACGTGAACTCGGTGATCGCCGCACCCGTGATCATGACCGTGCGGGATTTTTCCTTTGCGATCTGCTGAACGGCGGCGGCGATGGGGGTGACGGGCAGGTCGATGATCGCGTCCACCCCGGAATCGTACCATCCACGGGCAATGGAACTGGCGATGTCGGGCTTGTTCTGGGTGTCGCCATGGACGATCTCGATCGGGCGGCCCAGGACAGTGCCGCCGAAATCCTGCGCGGCCATGCGGGCGGCCAGGACAGAGCCCGCGCCGCCGGCGTCCGCATAAGGGCCGTTTTCGTCAGAGAGCACGCCGATTCGCACGGCTGTGGCGGCTTGGGCCGACGCGGTCAGGGCCAGGGCCGCACCGGTCAGGGCGGCGCGTCGGGTCAGGGAAGCGGTCATTTTGGAGTCTCGGCTGGAGAGAGGAAAGGATAAGCGGCCACGGAGTTTCACCGAGTATTCCACGAATACTCACGAGGAGTTACCCCCCGGAGCGGCGGGAGGCCGCGCGACGCGCGAAATCCCGTCTTCGTGGAGACTCGGTGCCCGCTGATCGCGTGCAAAAAGCCCTATCGCTGGGCTGGATTGAACCGCTTCAGCAAAGCACGTCCATATGTCCCGTAAGCCGGTTGCACCAACCCGGCCGCATACTCGGTGACGCGCTGTGGAAACCGGGTTTCGAACATGAACGCCAGGGTGCCCTCCAGCTTGTGCGGCTTCAGATCGGCGGCACTCGCCGCCTCGAACGCGTCCCGGTCCGGGCCGTGCGGCAGCATGGTGTTGTGCAGCGAGAACCCGCCCGGCACGAAGCCGCCGCCGGTTTTGCCGTCATAAACGCCGAAAATCAGCCCCATGAACTCGCTCATGATATTCATATGGTACCAGGGCGGTCGGAACGTATTTTCGGCCACCATCCAGCGTTCCGGAAAAATCACGAAATCGATG
>JAJYAR010000433.1 GCA_021779435.1 bacterium | reverse complement strand
GTTGGTTTGGCTTGCAGGCAAGAGCAGCGGCCGGCCTCCGCGACGCGCCGGAGCGCGTCATCGTGGCCGGCCTGCGGGGCGTCCGGGCGCTCATGCGACCACCCGCAGCAGTGGCACGTTTTCCGCTACAACGGGCAAGGGCTTCGACCGCCGCCCTTCCATGTAGCGCCGGGCGAGACTGACGACCAGCTGGAGGTTTTGCAGCTCCCAAGGCTGGAAGGAACGGCCATCGGGTGTCACCAGAGCGCCGTCACGGGCAAATCGCCAGCCTTCCCAGCCCTCGACGTGGACGATGGCCCCAGCGCGCATCCTGACGAGTTTGAAGGCCGGGTAGGGGATGCGGTTACAGCCGGTCTCCCAATTGCGCATGGTGCGCACCGAAACGCCGAGGTATTCCGCGGCCTGTTTCTGGGTCAGACCGGCGGTGACGCGCTCGACGTAGAACCGATCGGGATCGGCCCAGACGAAATGCGGGTGGCGGCGCGGTTGCTGCACACCACCGCGCGGGCGGCGAAGGAGAGCGCATAGGCGGGCGCGCCTTCCGCCTGCACGCCGATGATTTCGGTGCCGAGCCCGAGCGCGTCGCGCGCCGCGATCGCCCCGGAGATCCCCGAACCCAGGCCGATCGGCACGTAGAGGGCATCGAGCGGCGGGGCGGCGCGGAACAATTCCAGCGCCCAGGAGGCGACCCCGAGGACGAGGTCGGGGTGGTAGGAGGGCACGAACACCAGCCGTTCGGCTTCGGCCAGCCGCTCGGCCTCGGCGCGGGCCTCGTCGAAATCCACCCCGTGCTCGATCAGCCGCGCCCCCCAGGCGCGCATGGCGGCGTTCTTCTCCACCGAATTGCCGAAGGGGACCAGGATGGTGACGGCGATGCCGAGCCGGGCCCCGGCGAAGGCGAGCGACTGGCCGTGGTTGCCGGTGGTGGCGGAGATCACCCCGGCAAGATCGGGCCGCGCCGCCTTGAGCCGGGCGAGATGGACCAGCCCGCCACGCACCTTGAAGGCGCGCACCGGGGTTTCGTTTTCGTGCTTGACCCAGACCTCGGCCCCGGCGCGGGCGGCGAGCAGGGGCCAGCGCCGCACCGGGGTGGGCGCGAAGACGGCGTGGACCTCCGCGGCGGCGGCTTCGAGTTCGGCGAGCGAGGGGGGAGCGTTCATCGACCGGAGCGGAGTCCTGAAATCCGCCCCGCGGATTTCAGGTCCGGCAGGCGCGGACGTGGAGCCTCAGAGAGGCTTGAGGTTGGTGGCGGCGACCTTGCCGCGCTCGTTGGTGATTTCGTAGCTGACCTTCTGCCCGTCATCGAGGCCGCGCAGCCCGGCGGCCTGGACGGCGGTGATATGGACGAACACGTCCTTGCCGCCGTCCTGGGGGACGATGAAGCCATAGCCTTTCGTGGTGTTGAACCACTTCACGGTTCCCGTGGCCATGCCGATGCCCTCAGACCGCCTTGAGATTGGTGGCCGAGGCTTTGCCCCGTTCCATCGCCACGTCATAGCTGATCTTCTGGCCCTCGTTGAGGCCGCGCATCCCGGCGGCCTGGACGGCGGTGATGTGGACGAACACGTCCTTGCCGCCGTCCTGGGGAACGATAAAACCATATCCTTTGGTGGTATTGAACCACTTCACGGTTCCGATAGCCATGTCTTGCGTCAACTCCGTAACGAGGCCGCGTGATCTGCGCGGCGGGTGGACAACCGGGAATTTTGGACGACTTGGAGTACCCGGTCGCCGGGAGACTTCGCAAGGCACGCCAAACTCGATTGCGTTCGGTAGTGGTGCAGAAACATGCGCCCCTGTCAATCACGGCTGTCGTTGGGGACGCAAAAAGAAAGAGGCGGGCACCGCGGCGCCCGCCTCCTGTTCCGTTCCGGCACGATGTTTCGCGTCCCGGTTGCGATTTTCCCGGCGATTGCCCGCCGAAAAGCCGGCCGAGTCGCGGGGCGCGATCAGAAATCCATATCGCCCATGCCGCCCATGCCGCCACCGCCGCCCTGCATCGGCGCCGACTTCTTCTCCGGCTTCTCGGCCACCATCGCCTCGGTGGTGATGAGCAGGCCGGCGACCGAGGCCGCGTCCTGCAAAGCGGTGCGGACGACCTTGGTGGGGTCGATGATGCCGGCCTTGACCATGTCCTTGAACTCGCCGGTCTGGGCGTCGAAGCCCCAGCCGTACTCGTCCTTGTCCAGCACCTTGCCGGCGATCACGGCGCCATCCTCGCCGGCGTTCTCGGCGATCTGGCGCAGCGGGGACTGCAGCGCCTTGCGCACGATCTCGATGCCGAAGCGCTGGTCCTCGTTCTCGCCCTTGAGCTTGGCGAGGATCAGGCTGGCGCGGGCGAGTGCCACGCCGCCACCCGGCACGATGCCTTCCTCGACCGCGGCACGGGTCGCGTGCATCGCGTCATCGACGCGATCCTTGCGCTCCTTCACCTCGACCTCGGTCGCGCCGCCGACGCGGATCACCGCCACGCCGCCGGCGAGCTTGGCCAGCCGCTCCTGCAGCTTCTCGCGGTCGTAGTCGGAGGTGGTCTCCTCGACCTGGGCGCGGATCTGGTTGCAGCGGCCCTTGATGTCGGCCTGCTTGCCCGCACCCTCGACGATGGTGGTGTTCTCCTTCTCGATGATCACCTTCTTCGCCCGGCCCAGCATGTTCAGCGTCACCGTCTCGAGCTTGATGCCGAGATCCTCGCTGATCACCTGGCCGCCGGTGAGGATGGCGATGTCCTCGAGCATCGCCTTGCGGCGATCACCGAAGCCCGGCGCCTTCACCGCGGCGACCTTGAGCCCGCCGCGCAGCTTGTTCACCACCAGGGTGGCCAGCGCCTCGCCCTCGACGTCCTCGGCGATGATCAGGAGCGGCTTGCCCGACTGCACCACCGACTCGAGCAGCGGCAGCATCGGCTGCAGGCCGGAGAGCTTCTTCTCGTGGATGAGGATGTACGGGGATTCGAGCTCCGTCGTCATCTTCTCGGCGTTGGTGATGAAGTACGGCGAGACATAGCCGCGGTCGAACTGCATGCCCTCGACGACGTCGAGCTCGCTCTGGACGCCCTTGGCCTCCTCGACCGTAATGACGCCCTCGTTGCCGACCTTCTGCATGGCTTCCGAGATCATC
>JAJYAR010000432.1 GCA_021779435.1 bacterium | reverse complement strand
CGTATTTGTATAAACTGGCCGTAGCAATAAATAAATTTTATGAGACAACCCCTATTTTAAAGGATAGCAACGCGTCGCGATTGAACGCGCGATTACTACTTATTGAAACTGCGGGAAAAACGTTGCGGGGAAAAAAATTGGCTCCTCAGGTAGGACTCGAACCTACAACCCTTCGGTTAACAGCCGAATGCTCTACCATTGAGCTACTGAGGAGCAGTGCGGAAGGACTACCCTCTGATTACACCAAAGCCCACCGGATGGTGTCAAATAGTTGCGTATGCCTCGTTCGAACTGGCTTTTCGCAGCCCTCATCTGCTTTCCCGCGGCGCTCGCCGCGCAAAGTTCTTTCGCCCTTCACAGCGGTGACACCGTCGTCTTCTACGGCGACAGCATCACCGATCAACGCCTCTACACCACCTTTGCCGAAACCTATGTCGTCACGCGTTTCCCCTCGCTGCGCGTGCGCTTTGTCCACTCCGGTTGGGGCGGCGACCGCGTCACCGGGGGAGGCGGCGGGCCGATCGATCTGCGCCTGCATCGCGACGTCTTTCCCTTCAAACCCACCGTCGTCACCATCATGCTCGGCATGAACGACGGCCACTACCGCTCCTACGATCAATCCATCTTCGACGTCTACGCCAACGGCTACCGGCACATCGTCGACTCGATCGAGGCCGCGCTGCCCGGCGTCCGCATCACCGCCATCGAGCCCTCTCCCTACGACGACATCACGCGTCCGCCTACGTTCGAAGGCGGCTATAACGCCGTGCTGAAGCGCTACTCCCAGTTCGTCCGCGAACTCGCCGCAAGCGACCACCTCACCGACGCGGACTTCAACACCCCAGTCGACGCCATGCTCGAAAAGGCCAAAGCGAAGGACCCGGCGCTCGCTCAGAAGATCCTGCCGGATCGCGTTCACCCCGGCCCCGGCGGCCATCTCATCATGGCCGAGGCGCTGCTCGAATCCTGGCACGCCCCTTCGCTTGTCGCCCGCACCGTCATCGACTCCCAATCCGCTTCCGTCACAGAGTGCGACAACTGCTCCGTCTCCAACCTCGCCCACAACGGCGCCCTCACCTGGACCGAAACCGACAAATCGCTCCCGATGCCGATCAACTGGAAAGACCCCGTGGTCGCGCTCGCGGTCAACTCTTCCGACTTCGTCTCCGCCCTCGACGACGAAACCCTCCGCGTCACCGGCCTTGCCTCGGCCCGCTACGCCCTCAAAATCGACGGCGCGGACGTAGCCACCTTCACTTCCGACCAGCTAGCCTCCGGCGTCAACCTGGCCGAATACGACACGCCCATGTCGCGCCAGGCCGCCACCGTGCACTCGCTCACATTCAAGCACAACGACATTCACTTCGCCAGTTGGCGCCTCGTCCAGGTCGCGCTCGATGGGGACGGCTTTGACGACGCCCCCGCTCAGGCCGCGCTCGACCAACTCGAAGACCAGGTCATCCTCGCGCGGTACCTCGCCGCGCAGCCTCTGCCGCACTCCTTCGCTCTGGCGGCCGCACAGTGAAGTTCGACGTCTCTCATCCGGAAATCGCCGCCGTCGTTCAGGCCGCTCTCGCGGAAGACATCGGCCCGGGCGACGTCACCACGGAATTATGCGTCGGCGCCGGCCGCCTCGCACACGGCCGTTTCATTGCGCGCGAGCCGATGACGCTGGCCGGCATCGAACTCCTTCCGCTCATCTATGAAACCGCGAGGGAAAGCGCGGGAGGCGAAATCGAAATCGACCTCCTGCACGCCAGCGGCGATGCGGTCGCACCCGGCGAAGCGCTGGCCGAGGTCCGCGGCGAGGCTCGCCGTCTGCTCACCTGCGAACGCGTCGCGCTGAATTTCCTGCAGCGGCTGAGCGGAGTCGCCACCCTCGCGCATCAGTTCGTCGAACGCACCGCCGGTACCCAATGCCGCATCCTCGACACGCGCAAAACCACCCCGGGCCTTCGCCGCCTGGAGAAAATGGCCGCCGCGGCCGGAGGCGCCGTCAACCACCGCATGGGCCTTTACGACGCCGTGCTCATCAAGAACAATCACATCGCGGCGGCGGGGGGCGTACGCGCCGCTCTCGACCGCGCCCTCCTCGCCGGCCGCCCGGTTGAAATCGAAGTCCGCACTCAGGCCGAAATCGAGCAGGCGCTCGCCGGAGGCGCCACGCGACTTCTGCTCGACAACTTCACGCCAAGAGAGGCCGCCGCCGAAATCTGCTTCATCGCCGGTCGCGCCACCGTCGAAATCTCCGGCGGCGTCACGCTCGATACCGTCGCCGCCTACGCCGCCACCGGAGCCGATTTCATCTCCTCCGGCGCCATCACCCACTCGGCCCGAGCCGTCGACATCAATTTCCGCCTCGAACTCATCTAATTGGTAATGCCGTTCGACGTCGAAGCGATTCGCCTGAGCTTCCCCGGCCGCACCATCGAGTGGTCCGCCTCCACCGGGTCCACCATGCTCGTTGCCGCCCGCGCCGCCGCAGCCGGATGTCCCTCCGGCGCGGTCTTCGGCGCCGACGAGCAGACCGCCGGCCAGGGGCGCCTCGGCCGAAGCTGGCATTCCGAGCCCGACTTGGGGATCTACTTCTCGCTCGTCCTGCGCCTCAACCTTCCCCCGGCGCGCCTGCCTATCGTGACCCTTGGGCTCGGCCTCGCTGTCGCCGAAGCCATCAGCCGCGTCACGGACATCGCCTGCGACCTTCGCTGGCCCAACGACGTCATGGTGGCCGATCGCAAGTGCTGCGGCATCCTCGCCCAACTCGATAACAACGCCGTCATTGCCGGTATCGGCGTCAACGTCAATCACGCGTCCCTCCCTGAGCCGCTCGCACCCCTGGCCACCTCGCTCCGCATCGCCGGCGGCCGTCCCGTCTCCCGCGAGTCGCTGCTGGCCGCCCTGCTCGTCTCCATCGACACCCACACCGCCCTTGTCGAACGCGCAGGTCCGGAGCCCATCCTCGCCATGTTTTCCCGCGCCTCCAGCTACGTCAGCGGACGCCGCGTCACCGTCGAACAGGAAGGACGCCTGCTCACCGGCACTACCGCCGGACTGGACCCCTCCGGCTTCCTCTTCCTCCTCGAAGACAACGGCCGCCGCACCCTCATTCTCAACGGCG
>JAJYAR010000431.1 GCA_021779435.1 bacterium | reverse complement strand
TTCCTCGTTTCCATCCTACTGGAGGTCGCCGTCGAATGTGTACGTATCCACATAGTCGTAGCCGTCCGGTCGAACGTCGTACACGGCGATGTTTTTCGCCCAACCAAAATGCGCGTCGACGCGCTGTCTGTCCTGCGTTGCAAAGGCGACTTTCATAGGCGGCATGCTCCGGTCAAGTGGCGTTCAAGACGGCCGATTTCGTTTTTTGCGGCAATTCCCAAGTCTGCGGCGTCGCTTCGTGCCGGCTCGCATCGCCCAGCATCAGGTTCGCGATGTCGAACAGCGTGTCGCGGGTCCCCCGATATCCGACCATGCACCGGTGCGCAGCGCCGAGCCGATCGAACATGGGAAGACCGGCCCGGTAAAGCGGAATCTGCAGACGCTCCGCCGCCTGCCGGCCATGCGAATGCGTGACCAGCAGATCGCACCCGGCGGCACCGGTTTCCAGGTCCTCGAGATCTCCGATCCGCACTTCCGCGGTGGGAAGCCGTTCCAGCAGCGGAGACTGAGTCGTCGTCACCGCGCAGGCAATCTCGCAGCCCATCTCGGCGAGCAGCGATCCAAGCGACCACAGCAGATCGGGTTCCGCGCCGATCGCAACCTTTTTTCCGCCGAAAAAGAAGTGCGCGTCGAGCATGGCGTCCTGCAGCTGGCTGCGCTGCTTGCGCCAGCGCCGGGCCACCGGTTGTCCCGAAAGTTCGGACAGCCAGCGGAGCAGCCGATCGTTGGACTCCAGCCCGGTCAGGCGGTCGAACACCTCGAACGGCGTGCCCGTGCGCTCCTGCAGACGCCGCGCGCAAGGACGCATCTGTTCCCCGACGGCGATCGTGGCCGCGGCCGCACCCATGCCGCGCGCATCCTGGAGTCTGGTCCCCCCCAAGGTGGTCGGGGAAAAATCTTCGGGGATGTGGCCGTCCAGCGATCCCGACAGATCGGGAAGAAACACCGGATCCAGACCGAACGATTCGATGATGTCCCGCAGTTCCTCGATATCCGCCGGCGTCAGGTGGCATCCCGGCAGGACGTTGACCCGGCGCGGATCGCGGCGTGCCGCCGGAACGACGATCGCGTCGATGAGGGCGGTGACGGCGTTCGCCCATCCGTCCTGGAATGCCCCCACGAAATCGGGGGTGGAAACATAGACGATCTGCGTGTCCGTCAGTTCCGGTCGACGGTCCCGCACAAGCTTGAGCCAGGCGCCCACGTCGTCGCCCTTGGTTTCCGTCAGCCCGGTGGAACAGATTGCGATGAGATCCGGCTTGGCGCGATTGCGGATGTTCAGAATCGCCTTCTCGATATTGTCCATCCCGCCCAGGATCGTGGTCGCTTCGTTCATGGCGGTGGTCTGCAGCGGAATCGCTTCGCAGAAATGGCGCACGAGCAGCACCAGGCCGAACGACGTGCATCCCTGCGAGCCGTGCATCACCGGCATGCATCGGTTCATGCCGAGAAAGGCGTATGCGGCCCCCAGCGGCTGGCTCATCTTGAGCGGATTGACGGTGGCCGGCTTCGCATGGGCATTGACGGTTGCCATGAGGATCTTTGCTACCCGAGTTCCGGAAGATGGACGGGTTCCGAATCCGGCTCCGGTTGCGGCAGTGCCGCTGCCCGCACCCCTCCTTCGTCATCCTCGGCGCCCGGCAGCGACGGCATGCCGGCATCCCACGACGGCGCGCCGTCCTCCCACGGTGCCGGTCTGCGGACCTGATCCCAGACGGGGTTGTGGATCGCGCGATCGATTTCCCGCACGAGGGTCACCATGCCCTCATACCCCGCATAGGCATGGTGGCGTTCCTGGTTGATGTCGAGCCAGGGCATCTTCGCCTTGAGCGCAACGAACTGCGATCGCCCGCCGGAAAGCATGATGTCGGCCCGTGCATCCTTGAGCATCCGGTACATTTCCCTCGGCGTCATGTCGTCGATCATGTGGGCGTCATTCCCCATGATCTCCATGATGCGCTGCTTGTCTTCCCTGGTGGACTTCTTCACGCTGGTGCCGACGACCTCCATGCCGATTTCCTGCAGCGCGGCGACGACGGACCACGATTTGACACCACCGGTGATGAGCAGCACGCGCTTGCCGCGCAGCCGGTCCCGGTACGGCCCGATGCGCGCCCACGCCCGCTCCTCCTCCTCCCGGATCAACGCTTCGGCCTTGGCAAGAATCGCCTCCGGCGCTCCGCGGTTCACGAGCAGGCGCACGATCTGGCGCAGGGAATCCGAGGTATCGCCGATTCCGTAGAACGATCCCTCGAAGAACGGGATGTCGTAGCGCTCCTGCATCTTGCGGGCGATGTTCACCATCGCCTTGGAGCAGACCATCATGGCCGCCCTGGCCCGATGCGATCCGGCCACTTCGTTGTACCGCGCATCTCCGCTGATGCAGGCGAGGATGCGCACCCCGATCGCGTCGAGAAGCGGCTTGACCTGCCACAGTTCGCCCGACAGGTTGTATTCGCCGATGATGTTGATGTCGGTAGGGGTCGTGCACTCCGGCTCCCGCGTGCCGATCACATGGTCGAGGAGCGCTTCGCCCGCGAGCTTGTTGCCCAGATTCTTCACGCCTGCGAATCCCGGCGAATCGACCGGGATCACCGGCTTTCCGAACTTCTCCGATGCCGCCTTGCACACCGCCTCGATGTCGTCTCCGGTCAACGCGGGAACGCAGGTCTGATAGACGAACACGGCCGGCGGGTCGTAGCGCTCGATGATCTGCCGGATCGCCTTGTACAGGCGCTTCTCGCCGCCGTAAATGACGTCGAGCTCGTTGATGTCGGTGGTAAACCCCATGCGGTACGTCGACGGCCCGGACGATGCGGCGTGACGGTTGTCCCAGGAATTTCCCTCGCATGCGATGGGCCCGTGAACCAGATGGGCCGCGTCCACGATGGGCTGCAGTGCGATCTTGGCGCCGTCGAATGCGCAGCCTCCCGCCGCCGCGCCCGGCGCGAGCTGCTTGGTGCACCCCTTCTTGCATACGCCTTCCGCCTTATCCCGGTTCGTGTCGCAGCCGGGGTTCAAGGACGCGCCCGCGTTCCCGCGCCCGTAGAGGCCGGCCGCCTTGGCGAGCCGCGCGTGCGGGCCCGTGACGAAGTTCGCGACCTCCTTGGCCGGGAGA
>JAJYAR010000430.1 GCA_021779435.1 bacterium | reverse complement strand
CGGCTGTCCCTGCTCTTTGTTGCGCGAAGTGAGCGTGATCTCAAGTTCGCGCGCCCCTGTGATCGCGTCCTCGAAGAACAACTCGTAGAAATCACCCATGCGAAACAGCAGGAGCGCATGCGGCACCTGCTGTTTCACCGCGTGATACTGCCGCATCAGCGGCGTACCGGCGCTAGACGCCATAAGCCAACGCCGGCTCGATTTGAATTACGCGGCCCGCGCCGCGCCCCGTCATGCGTAGAGGCCGCGCATGCGGATGGCCGAGCCCACGCGATCGAGCGCAACCATATAGGCCGCCGTGCGGTTGTGCACGCCGTGCTTGTCCGCGTAGCTCACCACATCGCGGAAGCTGTTCACCATGATCTCTTCGAGCCGCCCGTTCACCAGCGCCTCGTTCCAGAAATATCCTTGCCGGTCCTGAACCCACTCGAAATAGGATACGGTGACGCCGCCCGCGTTCGCCAGGATGTCCGGAATCACGAACACCCGGTTCTCCGCCAGAATGCGGTCGGCCACGAACGTCGTCGGTCCGTTGGCGCCCTCGCACAGGATTCGCGCGCGGATGCGGGCGGCATTCTCCGACGTGATCACGTTCTCCTTGGCCGCCGGCAGCAGAACCTCACACTCCAGGAACAGCGCTTCGTCGCGGTCGATCGGCTCCGACTCCGGGAACCCCACAATCGAGCCGGTGTCCTTCCGGAACTTCATCAGCGCTTCGATATCGAGCCCGTGCCGGTTGTAGACCGCTCCGTCGTACTCGGCGATGCAAACAATCCGGAACCCGGCGCGCGCCATCAGCCGCGCGGCCATCCCGCCTACGTTGCCGAAACCCTGAATCACCACCCGCGCCGACGAAGGATCCAGCCCCAGTTTGCGCAGCGCCTGTCCGGTGACGATCATGCAGCCCCGGCCCGTCGCCTCCGGGCGCCCCCGCGACCCGCCCAACTCGAGCGGCTTGCCCGTCACCACCGCCGTGCTCGTATGCCGCATGTGCATCGAGTAGGTGTCCATGATCCACGCCATCGTCTGCTCGTTCGTGTTCATGTCGGGCGCGGGCACGTCGCGTTCCGGCCCGAGAATTTCGACAATCTCGGCCGTATAGCGCCGCGTGATCCGCTCCAGTTCTCCCTGGCTCAGCAGTGACGGATCGCAGATAATGCCGCCCTTGGCGCCGCCGAACGGGATGTTCACGACCGCGCACTTCCACGTCATCCACGCGGCCAGCGCGCGCACCTCGTCCAGCGTCACGTCGGGGGCGTAGCGGATCCCACCCTTGCCCGGACCGCGCGCAATCGAATGCTGTACGCGATACCCGGTGAAGACCTCAATCCGGCCATCATCGAGAATCACGGGAATGTGAACGGTAACTTCTTTGGCCGCCAGACGCAGGACCTTCTGCAAACCCTCGTCCAACCCGAGCTTGGCTGCAGCTTCATCAAACCGCGCGGCGGCGGAAATCCATGGGTTCGTCTCCACGGACGCGACTGAGGAAGTCGCTTCGGCAATCATCGGCATCAGATGCCTCCGCCCCTATTGTACTCGCGCTTCGACGCACGGCCCGCTCCGAAGAAGACCGGTAGTGGGAACACTTGTCCCAGCCCGTTTCGGCCGCTCCGGCCTTACCGCGCGTGCGGCAGCGGCGGATTGCGCTCGGCCGCAAATCTCCTTTGATGCCAGTAGGGATAGGGAAGCGGCAAAGCGCTCGCCTCGTCAAGCTGCTCCATCTCGGCGTCACTGAGCGTCCAGGTAGCCGCCGCCAGATTGTCCCGAAGCTGCCGCTCGTTCCGGGCGCCGATGATTACCGTATCCACGCCCGGCTTCCGCATCGCCCAGTTCAAAGCCACCTGCACCACCGACACGCCCCGATGCGAGGCGATTCCATCCATCGCCTCCACAATCCGGTACACCCGCTCCATGTCCACCGTGCCCGGCGCCTCCAGAGTGTTCAGCCGGGACTCGGCGGGGCGCCCCTCCCCGCGCCGGAACTTGCCGGAAAGAAGCCCGCCTTGCAGCGGGCTCCACGCCATGATCCCCGTCTTCTGGTCCAACCCCAAAGGCGCCAACTCAAGTTCGGCGTCACGCGCCACCAGGGAGTAGTTGATCTGCTGCGAGATGTAGCGCGAAATCCCCAGTTTGCCGGAGATCGAGAGCGCCTTCATCAGTTGCCAGCCGGAGTAGTTCGAGCAGCCCGCGTAACGGATCTTCCCTGCCCGGATCAGATCGTCGAACGCCCGCAGCGTTTCATCGAGCGGCGTCAGCGAATCGAAGTTATGCGCCTGGTAAAGGTCGATGTAGTCCGTTCCCAGCCGCCGCAGGCTCGCCTCGCACGCCTCGACGATGTGCCGCCGCGAGAGTCCGGCTTTGTTCGTCCCCGGCTCTATCCGCACGAATACTTTCGTCGCCAGCACGATGTCTTTGCGCCGCGACCCCAGCGCCTTGCCCAGAACCTCTTCGGATTTGCCGGCCGAGTACATGTCCGCGGTGTCGTATAGGTTTACGCCCGCTTCGAGGCACAGTTCGACAAACCGCCGCGCCTCCTCCACCTGCACGTTCCCCATCGCGGCAAACCGCCCCTCGCCGCCCAGGGTCATCGTGCCGAAACTCAGCACCGAAACTTCCAGCCCGCTCGCACCCAAGAGTCTGTATTCCACGTTTTCTCCTCACGCCAGCATAACGAATGCGTGCGGGAGCACGGCGAGGAAGCGTATACCGCCGGTCGGGCTATCGGACGTGCGGTTCCGGTGATGGCGCTTCGCGATCGCCGTAGAACCGCTCCCGCTCTTGGCTCAGAAACGCCTCGCCGTCCCCGACTTCTCGGAAGACGTCTATGCCAAGGCCGCGGAGAGCGTAGAAAGGGGATGACGCCCAATGCGTCTCTTCAGACTTCGATTTTTCATCCATAATCCGCCCCTGCCCTACGGCATCGGCTCGGCTGGAACGCGCCAGCGGCCGGCGGCCAACTCGAGGTTGAAGTTCTCGCCCAGATAAACCCGGCGCACCTCGGCGTCGTTGCCGAGTTGCTCCGGAGTCCCGGTGCGGAAAATCTTCCCCTCGTTGATGATGTAGGCCCGGTCGGTCACCGCCAGGGTCTCCCGCACGTTGTGGTCGGTAATCAGAAT
>JAJYAR010000429.1:1773-3132 GCA_021779435.1 bacterium | reverse complement strand
CACGAAGCCGTACACCATGCTGAGGCCGAGGCCGTTGCCGGCGCCCTTGGTCGTGAAGAAGGGCTCCAGTGCGTGCGCCAGCACGTCCGGCGTCATGCCGCTGCCGGTGTCACTGACGCCGAACGCCGCGTAGCGGCCGGCCGGCAGCTTCCAGCGGTTGGTCGCATCCTGCAGCTCAATTTCACTGGCGGCGATGCGTAGCAGGCCGCCGTGCGGCATGGCGTCCCGCGCGTTCAGCGCCAGATTGACCAGCGCCGTATCCAGCTCGTTGGGGTCGGCGTAGACATCCGGCACGTCGCCGCTGCACTCGACCTCGACCGTGATGGCTTCGCCCAGCGTGCGCCTGAGCATGTGGCCGAGCTCCTCCAGCAGCGGCTTTGGCACGACCGCACGGGGTTGCAGTGGCTGCTTGCGCGCGAATGCCAGCAACCGTCGCGTCAGGTCGGAGCCGCGGTCCACTGCGCGCAGGGCGCTGCCGATGATTTCTGACAGCTCCGTGTTCTCAGGCAGCCTGGATTCGAGCAACTGGAGATTGCCGGAAATCACCGTCAGCAGGTTGTTGAAATCGTGCGCGACGCCGCCGGTGAGCTGGCCGATCGCGTCCAGCCGTTGCACGTGCGCCATCTGTTCCTCGGTGCGGCTGCGCTGCACGGCCGCCGCCAGCAGGTTGGCCACCGACTGCAGGAAACTGAGCTCGTCGTGGTCGAAGCCGACCTCGGTCAGGGCGAGCACGACCAGCACGCCCAGCGGCTCGTAGCGTCCGAACAACGGAACCATGGCGACGTCGGCAAAGCCTGCCTCGGCCAATCCGGAGAGGATCCCGGCAAACCCGCTTTCGCGCAGCGTGTCGGCAGTGAGGGCGTGTCGGCTGCCGGTCCCGAATGCACCGCGGACGATGTTGGCCTGGCCGAACAGGGTGGCGATCGTCTCCGCGCTCTGTTCCTGCAGCCCGGTGGCGGCGCGGACGTGAAGGTTGCTGCCATGCCAGTCGGTGGAAAGGATGGCGACGGTTTCCACCTCCAGGGCGGTCGCGACCAGTTCGGGGATCCGGCGGATCGCCAGCTCGTAGTCCGGGGACTCCAGCGCGAGCCGGCCGATCTGCGCGAGAAAGTTGTCGCGACGCGACCGCGCAAGCGCCAGCCGTACCCTGCGGGTTTCGGAGATGTCGCGCACCGAGGCGATCGCGACCTTGCCGACTTCGGTGGCGATCGGGCTGAGGCCGATTTCGACCGGGAACGCTTTGCCGTTGCGCCTCACCCCCATCAGCTCATAGCCGATGCCCATCGGGCGTACCCGCGGGTTGGCCATGTACCCCTCGCGATGGGTGCGGTGGATGCGGCGCAGCGACTCCGGCAGCAG
>JAJYAR010000429.1:0-1763 GCA_021779435.1 bacterium | reverse complement strand
GCAGGGTTTCCAGGGGCAAGCCGAGCAGCGTGTCGCCTTCGTAGCCGAACATGGCGCGGGCCTGGGCGTTGGCCAGCACGATGACACCCTGCTGGTCCACCGCGAGCATCGCGTCGGGCGCGATGTCGAAGCAGGAGCCCAGCACGGCAAGACTGGCAGGGGGAAGTGGCGTCGAGCCCATTCAGCGCCGCCGTTGCACGCTGGTCGCCAACAGGTAGCCGGCGCCACGCACCGACTTGATCAGGGCGGGATTGGCCGCGTCGGGCTCGATCTTGCGGCGCAGTCGCGCGATCTGCACGTCGATGGCGCGGTCGAACGGACCGGCGTCGCGGCCATGGAGGCGTTCCATCAGGTGGTCGCGCGACAGCACCCGGTTCGGGTGCTCGACCAGCACGCGCAGCAGTTCGTACTCGCCGGTGGTCAGCGCGATCACCTCGCCGCGGGCGTTGCGCAACGTGCGCCCCAGCGGATCGAGGCAATAGTCGGCGAAGTGGAAGGCCGGCTCGCCGGCAGGGGCGGCGGTCGCGGCGGCCGGTGTGCTGCGGCGAAGCACGCTGCGCACGCGCGCGAGCAGTTCGCGCAATTCGAACGGCTTGGTGACGTAGTCATCGGCCCCCAGCTCGAGGCCGACCACCCGGTCCACCGATTCGCCGCGGCCGGTGATGATGATCACCGCACCTTTCCAGTCGGTGCGCAGCAGGCGGGTCAGTTCGAGGCCGTCTTCACCGGGCAGGCCGAGGTCCAGCAACACCAGGGCGATCGATTCGTGCGCCAGCACGTTGCGCATTTCGGCGCCGTTGCCGGCAACGCTGACCTTGAAGCCTTGATCCGTGAAATAGCGGCGCAGCACCTCCTGCACGCCGGTATCGTCGTCCACGATCAGCAGGTGTACGGGATCCGGCATGGCGGTCCTGCCTGGCGCAGTAGGTCTCCGCGATCTTATCCCAACGACCGCGCCATGGCGGTGCGACCATCGTCCAAGCGTAAGGATGAGGCACGTTTGATCCGCGTCATGGACCCATTCGTCCGCCTCCGTTATCAGAGATGACGCGTGGCCGACCGGGCCGCCGCCGTCGATACGACGGTCGGGCGGAGGGTACGACCGCGCGGCGGTCGCCAACATCCATCGCGAAGCGGTCGAATGCCGCGGTAGCCGCAGGCGCTGCGCGACGGCGTGCGCCACGATCCCGGCGTTCACCTGAGGACCAGGTTGTCCTCGACGATGCGGACGCCGGGAGCCGACCACACCGCACGCTCCACCGCCTGCATCTCGCTCCAGTTGTCCACGTGTCCGTCGATGCGCACCATCCCGTCCGGACGCACGTCCACGTGCACGGCGCCTGCCTCGATTTCCGCATGCCGCTTCAGCGCGTCCTGGATGCGTCGTTTCAGGTCGCTGACCTGCACTTCGGTGGCCAGCCGGATATCGTTCGTCACGCCGATGACGCCGCCGAGCTTGCGAACTTCGTTCTCGGCGGCGCGGCGCTGGAAGTTCCAGCTCACGCTGCCGGACAGCGTGACCCAGCCGCCGGACACCTGCACGCGGATGCCGCTGCTGGGGATCGTCGTGTTCCAGGCCAGGATGTTCAGCGCCCGCTGCGCGATCTCGTCGTCGTTGCGCTTCTTGTCGCCGGACAGGCGAACCTCGATCTCCTGGGCAATGCCCCTGACGCCCTTCACCCGCCAGGCCGCGCGTTCCGCCGCGGTTTTCTGGGCGTAGTCGCCGACATGGCCGCTGAGGGTGACGACGCCGTGCTCCGCTG
>JAJYAR010000428.1 GCA_021779435.1 bacterium | reverse complement strand
CAGGCCGCGGAGGTAGCCCTGCGCCTGCGCGACAAGCTTATCCAGGTCGGGAGGATTGCCGCCGCCGCCCCCGCCGCCGAATGGACCGAACGGGCCACCGGGGCGTTTCGGAATACGGTCGGGCTCTGGCCTGCCGCCATTGCCGTTGGCGTCCTTGTTGCCCCACGGACCCTGCGTCGGTTTCTTGTCGCCGTCTCCGCCCGAGGAGCCTGAAGGGTTGCCCCAAGGTCCGGGACCGCCGTTATTCCAAGGCATATCGGATGCAGCTCCTGTCGACGCGCCGACACGGATCGCCCACCCGGACGCCCCAAAAAAGCGGGCGCCCCTGCGCGCGAAGCCGTTGGCGGAAACGCCGCGATGCGCCATATCGGTCTGGACACGGGCTCGCGGCGCGGTGCTTATCCGCCGCCCGTGTCAGGTTTGCAAGGTAAGGGTTCAACAGCCATGGTCGACGCGTCTCCGAATGCCCTGCGCGATGCGCTGCGCCAGGTGAAGGATCCGTTTTCCTCCCGCGATATCGTCTCCGCCGGGCTGGTGGAGGACATTCAGGTGCGTGGGGGCCTGGTGCAGGCAACGCTGGTGACCGACCGCACCAAGGCGGCATCGATGGAACCGCTGCGCCGCGAGGTGGAGGCGGTGCTGATGCGCCAGCCCAACGTGACCAACGTCACCGCGATCCTGACCGCCCATAAGACGGCACCCGCGCCCGCACCCGCGCCGCATGCGCACGGCCATGGCGGAGCGGCCGACAAGAAGGCGCTGCTGCTGCCGGACGTGAAGGCAATCGTCGCAGTCGCGTCGGGCAAGGGTGGCGTCGGCAAATCCACTGTCGCGGTCAATCTGGCGGTGTCGCTGGCGCGTCAGGGGCACAAGGTCGGGCTGCTGGACGCCGATATCTATGGACCCAGCCTGCCCCGCATGGTCGGCCTCAGCCGCAAGCCCGAAGTCCGCGGCGACAAGATGATCCCGCTGCGGGCCTGGGGCATCTCATGCATGTCCATCGGCTTCCTGGTCGATGAGGAAACCCCGATGATCTGGCGCGGTCCGATGGTGATGGGCGCGCTGGAACAGATGATGGGGCAGGTCGAATGGGGCGCGCTGGATATCCTGGTGGTCGATATGCCGCCCGGCACCGGCGACGCGCAACTGACCATGGCGCAGCGCGTGGCACTCACCGGGGCGGTGATCGTTTCCACCCCGCAGGACATCGCCCTGATCGACGCCAGACGCGGCGTGCGGATGTTCGAAAAGACCAATGTGCCCGTCCTGGGTCTGGTCGAGAACATGAGCTTCTATTGCTGCCCCAACTGCGGTCACCGCGCCGACATTTTCGGCCACGGCGGCGCTAAAACCGAAGCCGCCCGGCTGGGCGCGGAGTTCCTGGGCGAAATCCCGCTGCTGCTCGAAATTCGCACCGCGTCCGACGCGGGAACGCCGATATCGGCGTCGGCGCCCGACAGCGATGCCGCCAAGGCCTATGGCGACCTGGCCGCCAGGGTCTGGCAGAAAGTGTCCGGCGCGGCGGTGTCGCGCGGCAGCGGTCCGCGGATCGTGATCGACTGACCCCGATCGCGGGGCGCGGCCATTCCTGGAACCCAAAGGCGGAGGAACCATCGATGCTGACGCTGATAAGTGCGACACCCAGCCCTTACGCGCGCAAGGTCCGTATCGCGCTGGCGGAAAAATCCATCCCGTTCGTCCTCCAGACGGAGGTTCCGTGGGACAGCACAACTGTCACGCCCCGCCACAACCCGCTGGAGAAGCTTCCGGTGCTGATCCTGCCGGACGGATCGGCGGTCTATGAATCCCATTTCATCCTGGAATACCTGGAAGCCAAATTTCCCGAACCGCCGATGCTGCCGGACGACATCGACGGCAAACTCGCGGCCCGGCAGGTCGAGGTACTATGCGATGGCATCTGCGACGCTTTCGTGCTGCTGTTCATGGAACGCCAGCGGCCGGAGGAGCATCGAAGCCAACCCTGGATGGCCCGCCAGCAGCGAAAAATCGACGGCGGCCTCGCCGCCCTCGCTCGGATTGCCGGCGCACGGGACTACGTTGTCGGAGACCGCTTCGGTTTGGCCGACATCGCGGCCGGAACGGTGACCGGATACCTGTCCGTACGCTGGCCGGACTTCCCCTGGCGCGGCCGCCATCCGAATCTGGCAGACCTCAGCGACCGGCTGGAAAAGCGGGCGTCGTTTCGCGATACCGTTCCTTACCCGCAGACATTCCGCGACCGGATCGTCTGATCCCGCCGGCCCGGCATGGCGGCGCGGATGAAACCGCATGGCTCGCCACGGCTTCGACGCACCCGCGCCCGGGAGTCGCCGTGATCCAACACCATATACGATCCACCCTGATGGAAGGATGTCGTCCATGGCAAACCGGTTCCGCTTGCGTTGGCTGCTGCCCCTCGCTGCCCTGGGTATGGCCGCGACCCTTGGCGGTTGTATCGCCTATCCGGCCTATCCGCCTTATGGTTACGGGTACGGCGGACCTTATTATGGCGGGGGTTATGGCTGGGGCTACGGCGGCGGCTGGCGCCGCTAAGGATGCGCGGCGCAATAACCGCTTCGATTGGCGCACGTTCAGTGGAACGCGTCATGGCGAGCAAAGGCCAGCGATATCCGCCAAGCGACCCGTTTATTGCGTCGCGCCGCCTAAGGCGCCCCCGCGGACGGGCAGGGAAGACCCGGAACGATATCTGTTTCGGCGCCGGCGCAATCGCTTTACGTCGGTATTCGCTCTTTCGTGTCGTTATACGACTGGGGAGTGCCCGGCTGCATGCGATTCCCGGGGTTTGCGAACTGCCCCGGCATGACGGCGGGCCTGTCGAAGCACTTGTAACGATACGTCCCGACGCCGCCCCGGCAAACTCCGGTGCGGCGTAAGGCAAATCACCGCGACATTGGCAAGACTGTCAGGTCGCGGCCTTTTTGGACGGCTTTTTGCCGCCCCCGGAGGCTTCTGTCATGATGGCGCGCAGGTCCCGCAAGAATGCCGAACCCTTCGGGGTGCGCTGAACCAGTACGCTGCGCCGGTCCAGCGGATCGACCTTGCGGCGGGCCAAATCCAGCTCACCAAGCCGATCCAGCGCCCGGGTGATCGCCGGTTTCGAAACATTCAGCTCCGCGGCCAGCCCACGAACCGTGT
>JAJYAR010000427.1 GCA_021779435.1 bacterium | reverse complement strand
CGCCGGCGCCAGCAGCAACAGCCACATCACGACGGTGAGCACGCGCTCCAGGATCGCGATGCGCACCGCGGTCATCAGGATCGGCTTGGCGTTCTGCGCGTAATAGACGAGCCCCTCGCGCGCGCAGGTCCAGGGATTGTCGCCGCGCGCGAGCGTGTAGGAGAGGATCACCTCGTCGAGGTAGCGCGTCGCGGCCCGGAGCACGATGTCGATCAGCTTCGCGAGGCCGTCAAGGCCGGGGATCGGAAGCAGGCCGGCGATAAAATCCAGGGTGCGGTGGAGCGCGGCGATAACCGCGCGCACCATGCCCTTCATGACGTAGAGCAGGTTGATCTGGATGAATTTCTCGCGCACCACGCGGATGCCATAGGCGAACATCCCCTCGTTGCCGTTGCCGACGGTGTCCTTGGTGATAAGCTCCGTGAGAACCGCGGTATGGCCAGCAGCGACCAGGTGCAGCAGGTAGCGCAGGATGCCGGACCAGAAGAAGCCGGTCGCGAGCAGGCAGAGGATGAACCACAGCCAGCCGAATGCCTGCGCGATATGGGTGCCTAGGAAGGCGGCCGCGCCGAACACGATGACGATCCAGATGATGGTGGCGATGGTGGCGGCGAGCATGATGCCGAAGCGGGCCAGCGCGTAGGGCAGCGTGCGCATCAGGAGCCCGAACGCGGTGGCGAGCGAGGCGCTGCGGACGGCCAGCGGGTAATGGTGGCGTACCGCGCCCGGCGCTGCGGCGAAGCCGCTGCCCGGTGGCATGCGAACGGTTTCGTCCTCGGGTCCCACGCCCATCTCCGCCCCCGTTTTTCTATCTTATGGCAGCAACGCTGAACTGGACGGCACGGCAACGCATCGCAACCCGAAGGGTGCCCGGCGCCACGGCCAGCCACTGGCGGCGATTGCGCCCTGCGGACAGCGGAAGATGGAGAAAATGTTAGCCAGATCCGCGTCGGCTTACAACCGGTTTCTATCGGTCGCGGAATGGTGCGAGAGGGGGGATTCGAACCCCCATGCCCAGAGGGCGGTCGATTTTGAGTCGACTGCGTCTACCGTTCCGCCACTCTCGCCCTGATCCCTCGCGGGACACCCCTTCCTAACACACACGCCTTTCCTGCCAAGATGAAGGGGTTTGCATCCGCCCCGAGGCGAGGCTATAGGCCGGCTCGCGCGAGCGCAGAGCGTTCGCCGCGGGGTGATCCCGGATAGCTCAGCTGGTAGAGCAAGCGGCTGTTAACCGCTCGGTCGTAGGTTCGAGTCCTACTCCGGGAGCCACCCACCCCAATCGTTTCAATATCTTACGAGCAGGACTCTCCGCGGCGTTCACGCCACAGGGCGGCTCAATGCCGCGCCCCACTGTGTCGCGCTGCTACGAGCGTCCGGCTTCGCTCCGCGGGCCGTACCGATTTGGGCCAAGTTTCACCCATCCATCGGCGTCCGCCGCGCCGGCGCCTGCCTCCGCGTCGCTGGGGGTCGCGACTGCAGGGCCGTCACGAAGCTGGGCGTGGGTGTGTTCCGGGCCTTTCCGCACGTCCTTCAGGATGCTGCCAGGATGCTGCGAATATCCTCCAAGACGCCGAGGACCGCAGCGACGGACCCAAGGACCACGGCGTCCATACGGGCGCGACGATCAGCCGGATTGCGGTCAGCGCATCGCTCAGGCGGATCACGCCATCCTCAGCCTCGCGCAAACGGCCCGCCGGGCTGGTATCGGAAGGCGTTCGCGTGGCGGGAGCGTCCGCTTGCTGGCAGGCGGCTTTGTTGGCTCGTGCGGTTTGCATCCCGGTCTCCTATCGCTCGGGTTGCGGGAGCTGCCGGTGTTCAAGCCGCTGGCCCCCGGGGTTGAACACCCGGCGATCATCGGGCCGGCGTGCCTTCAGGCTCGCGCCCAGGATATATATGCCGCCCTCGGAGGATTTCGTTGCGGGTTCCGCAATGACGGCGCGGGCCGCTATCGCATCTCGGAGTGTTCAGGCTTCGACGCGGACGTCGCGCTTGCGTGCCGCACGGTGTCAAGAAAATGTATGACCGTGAACTCGCATGTTCTCAGCCCGCGATGCGATCGAGCCAAAGAACTGCGGTGAGCAGGATAGCCCAGGATGCAAGCGACAAGACCACGATCAAAGGGAACGCCGTGCGCAGGGGCAGCCGGCTGAACACGCTTTCATCCGGACCATTCTCGTCCTCGTCATTCGCGATCTCGGCGACGTTGGCCGATTGGAAGGAACGCTCCGCACGAAAGCCGCGGACGCTCATCGCGCCATGCGCGCGGTCCGACCCGCGTGACGTCTTGCTACTTGTGGTCACGGTGGCCCGGCGCGCCGGCTAACGCGACATCCGACACTGGCACGGCTTCAGCTCGCGCGGTCCCGGCTCCGAACTTTTCGACGGTATCCGGCGACCAAGTTGCGGTCGGCTTGCTCTCCGGCTCGACCGGAGGGATCGACGAGGGCGCCCCCGGACCCGCTGGACTTGCGCGGCGCTGATCCAGGTAAACTCGAACCCGGCGTGTGTCGTCAGCGAGGTCAATGCCAGACGCAAAAATGGTGCGACCGATGGCCCATCCCTGCACATGGAGGTGCGCGCGCTCGGCCATTGGCTCACCGTTTTGGCCCGTGCCATGCAGCACGACATCGAGGGCGGCGAGGATAGCGTCGTCGTGCACATCGTAGGCGCCGTCGATATCAATCGTACTGCCGTCGGCGAACACGGCGCCGTCACAAAAAATGACGAGGCCACCCGCATGTGCCCCCCGTTCATCGGTGATCTCGATCGCCCAGAGACCGTTCAGCATAGCCATTCTCCCGCGGGCGCCGTTCCCACAGGCATGACGCTCGCACACTCGATTTTGCTGGGTTATGACTCCCTGACTTGGAACCGGCGGTAGAATGCACGCCGCCCGTTACCGCGCTGTGAGCGAAATGTTATGCCGGCATCACAACCAAAGGTTGAGAGAATTTCAGGTAGAAGCCAGGAAATGGGGCGCCACTTTTGGGCCCCCCAGACGTAGCCACGTCACCCATGCGTCCGGAACGAACGGGCTCCGATGAGGGCGGGTGTATTACGCGGCGGCGGGAGTTTCCCGTGCCGGCGGCGCAACTCCGGGCGCGAGCCAAGCCACGCGCCCGCCGGCGAGGGTCGCTAGCAGGCGCGGAGCGCCGTTTTCCACCGCG
>JAJYAR010000426.1 GCA_021779435.1 bacterium | reverse complement strand
AGGAAATTTGGCGGGCGTTAGTTTCGCAGGGCCGAAAAAATTACGTGATGGATCGCGTCGTGAGCGACGCGGAAGACTCTACCAATGCTGCGGCGGCCGACGCGAGGTGTGGAACACACGCAAAATCTGGATCTCGTCACCGCGAACGCGGTACGGAACAATATGGCGGGTGTTTCGAACCACCAACTCGCGCGTGCCAGGTACACGGCCCGGGCGACCAATGGCGGGTTGCCCGGCGAGTTGCGCCACTGCTTCCAGGACGCGTGCAACGACAATGCGCGCTGCGGCCTCATCGTCGGCCGCGATGTGCACGGCTTCCTCGTCGAGGTTGCGCAGCGCTGCGCGCAGCCACCTAACGTGCATTCAACTTCCACTTTTTCGCGAGCGCGTCGACGTCCTGCTCGGTTGCGAAGTCGCCGGCGTTTGCCTCCTTGAGCGCCGAGTGGATTTCTGCGATCTGCCACTCATTGTTCTCGACGAATTCCCGAATCGCTTCGGCGGCGAGAAACGACTTGCTACGGTGCGTCGAGCCTGCCAACCGGTCGAGCCGATCCTTCATATCCTCTTCGAGACGGATGGTGATGGTCGTGGACATGCAAACCTCCGGCGAATGTGTACGTTTGTGTACAAAATATCACAAACATGCCGAACTCCACGCCGCAGTTGATGTCGGATCCGGATGCGCGGCCCGCTCAGGAGCGCGCGAGGCGGATGCCGCTGAACTGCCATCGCGCCGAGGCGCGGAAGAAGTTCCGGTAGGTGGCACGGATGTGATGCTCCGGAGTCGCACAGGAGCCGCCGCGCAGGACCATCTGGTTCACCATGAACTTGCCGTTGTATTCGCTTGCCGCACCGTCGCGCGTGCGAAATCCCGGGTAGGGCAGGTACGCGCTCTGCGTCCATTCCCAGACATCGCCGAGGAGTTGGCCGACGGCATCGGGCCGGACGAGCGGGGATAGTGCCGCGGGGTGGAATCGTCCGTCCTCCAGGAAGCGTCCGCACAGCCCCGGCGCCCCCGCACCCGAATGCGCGGCATCCTGCGCGCGGCGGGTGGCGTGCTCCCATTCGAACTCCGTCGGCAACCGCGCGCCCGCCCACCGGGCGAACGCGTCCGCTTCGTAATAGCTGACGTGGCATACCGGTTCCGCGTCGGCAATCGCGCGAAGTCCGGAAAGCGTGAAGACCGAGCCGTCCTCCCGCCAGTAGAGCGGGCGCGACCAGCCCGCACCGGACACGAGATCCCAGCCGTCCGAAAGCCAGAGCTCGGGGCGCCGGTAGCCCCCGTCGCGCAGGAACTCGCGATACTCCCCGTTGGTCACGAGGCGCTGTGCGATCTCGCAGGGCTCCACCAGGACGGAATGTGCCGGCATCTCGTTGTCGAACCCGAAGCCGGGCCCCCGGTGGCCGATCTCGACCTTGCCGCCGTCCTGGGCGATCCAGGCCGGCGCGCGCATCTCGGAGGCCGGCACCGGCTCCTCGACGCCTGCGCGCAGCGCCGGAGCGACGGGGTTGCAGGAAAAATGGTGCTTGATGTCGGTGAGGATCAGTTCCTGGTGCTGCTGCTCGTGATGCAGTCCGAGTTCGATCGCACCGAGCACAGGATGCGCCGCATCCTCGTCCGGCAGACCCTGCAGCAGGTGCAGGATCCGCTCGTCGACGGATGCGCGGTACGAGAGCACATCCTGCAGGCTCGGACGCGATAGCAGGCCGCGCCGCGGCTGCGGATGGAATGCCCCGACGCCGTTGTAGTAGGAATTGAAAAGCACGCGGAATCGCGGGTCGAACGGAGTGTGGGTTTTCCCCAGGCGGGGCAGGAATTCCTCGAGAACCAGCGTTTCGAAGAACCACGTGACATGCGCGAGGTGCCACTTGACCGGGCTTGCCTCGGCCATCGACTGGACCATGCAGTCCTCCGGACTCAGCCCGTCGACCAGCGCCAGGGTCTGTGCCCGCACGCGGCGATACGCCTCCGCGACGGCCGGAGGTTCGAGTCGACTTCCGGTTCGAGGCGCCACGGCTACACTCCGGCCACGAAGACCGCATACCAGCGGCGATCGTCGGTCCAGGCACGTACCCGGGCGAATCCGGCGGAAGCGAGCAAGGTGCCGAACCCTTCGACGGTGTACTTGTGGGAGTACTCGGTCAGGATCGAATCGCCGCGTGCGAAGCCGCGCCGCCGATCGCCGATCCGCACCAGCTGGCTTTCCCGTGCCACCAGTCGCATCTCGATCCGTGCCGCCTGCGCGTCGAAAACGGCCCGGTGCTCCCATCGGTCCGCAACGAAATCGGCATCGACGATGCGGTTGACGACCGCAAGGACGTTGCGATTGAACGCGGCGGTCACACCTTGCGGGTCCGCGTACGCCGTTTCGAGCACATCGCGATCCTTGACGAGATCCACCCCCAGGAAGAGGCGGCCCGCCGGCGTCAGGTGATCGCGTACCGACCGCAGCAGCGCGATCGCGTCCGGTTCCGGAAAATTCCCGATCGACGATCCGGGGTAGAAGAACACCGCCGGACGGTCGGCCATTTCCGCAATCACGGCCCGGAGGTCGAGGGAACGCGAGAAGTCGCAGACGATGCCCAGGGCCTCGGTGTCGCCGTAATCCCGAATGGCGCGCCGGACCGTCGCCGACAGCGCCTCTTTGGCTATGTCGACGCCGACATAGCGGCGCGCCTTCAACATGCGGACCCAATCGGGCGACTTGCGCCCGTCACCGCAGCCGAGATCGATCCATTGCGGTGCGTGCGGCAGTTCGCGGAGGATTGCCTCGCGATGCTGCGCAAAGATCCTCCGTTCCGCGCCGGGGAGGTAGTACTCGGGAAGGGTGCAGATTCGTTCGTAGAGCGCGCAGCCCCGGGGGTCGTAGAAGTACTTCGGCTCGATCGTGGCGCGCGGCCGAAACAGGCCTTGCATCAGCCGCGCACGTTCGCCTTCGGCATTCCCCATCGCCATTTCGACGACCCGCACCGGCGGTGCGGCACCGGCCGGGGCGGTCTCGAGCTGCGACAGTGCGGACTGCGGAAATTCCTCGTTCCGTTCCATCCGGTTCGCCTCGCGGTCGATTTCTCGATGGGTACGTCGATGACGGCTACGCTGAGTCGTGGCGGGCGGACTTCCCGGAAACGGCGCCGCTTCAGAGTTCCGCCCACCCCAAGCAGGGGATGGTA
>JAJYAR010000030.1 GCA_021779435.1 bacterium | reverse complement strand
CGCATGGCATCTGCGCCGCCTCGCCCGCTGCGAAGAGCCCCTCGTTGCCGAACGCTCCGGCGCGTGGGCCATCCTCGAAACCGGCGCGCGCGTCCTCTCGGGCGACGTGGACCAGGTGCGTCTGAACGGCACTAACCGCTGGCTGGGCGGCGTCGAATTGCGGGGCATCGGACCCGTCTGGCGCTGGAACGCAGCCGAGCACAGCCTCGAACAGTCCTGAAGTGCTACGCTACTGAACCGTCACCAGATGCTGTCCGCGCGGCAGCAGCAGCGCGAACGACTTCGTCTCGCCCGGCAGCGGCGCTCCATCGAGCACCGAAGCCTTCACGAGCGCCCCGTCGATATCCACCTTCGCCGGAGCGCGGCTCAACAGCGCGATGGCCCGCGACGAACTCTCGTAGGAGATCTCCAGCGCCCCATCGTCAAAACCCGCCGTGCGCAGTCCGCCGTTGAACCCAAGCAGAAGAAACGGCGTCGTGCTTTGCGCCGGTTCCACGCGGTGATTGCCCGGTGGCAGCCACACCGTCTCCGCATCCCGGTACGGCCACAAGCGCCCATCCACCGTCACCGGTCCCGCCCACGCAACGCCGATCGCCTGCGCGCTCGACACCGCCACTCCCTCCGCAACCGGCTCGAGCGTCGGAGCCCCGGCCTCCGCCGCGGGCAGCAGCCCCAGATCCGGCGGCAGAATCGAATTCTCGAAATACAACGCCACGCGTGGGAACGACGCCGAAGCCAGATGCACAAGCTGAAACAATTCCGTTCCGGTTTGTTGTTTCGTCGGATACACGTCCTGATACCGCTCGACGATGTTGATGTCGATCGCCAGCCGCTTCGCCGCGCCCGGAATCGGCTGAACCAGCGGCGCGTAACGAGCCGCGATCTGCGGATACCGCTTCGGACCCAGATTCCAGATCGTCGCCGGGTCCTCCACGAGAAACGTGCAGTCGTGCTTGGCCAGCAAAGGAATCGCGCGCGAAGCGTCCGCGCCGATCAAGTCCTTCATGCGGGTGTCGAAGCGGTCGTCCACCTGCGTCACCACCAGATCCAGATCCGGCCGCTTCGCGCGAATCGATTCCATCACGTCCAGCCAATGCTGTTGCAGCCGTCCGGCCAGCGCCGCGCGATAGTCGAGAAATTCGCGCATCCTCTCCGGCGCGCCCGGACGCTCGCCGAACAACTCCAGCGGATCGAACCCATCTTTGGCGTGAAACTCGCGCCGCACGTCGTCGTTCATCGGCGTAAACCGGCTCGGATTCGCCACGCCTTCGAGCGACTCGAAGTAAAGCTCCGCCAGGTTCACCCCATCCCAGTCAAAAGCCCCGATCAACCGCCGCGCGCCCCGCTCCACTTCCGCCGCCGCCTGCGGATTCTCCAAATTGATCAGCTTCCGCCAGTCCAGTTGCGCGTCCTGCAGAATCGCCGTCTTCTCGCGCCACTGCGGATGGCCCGCCCAGAACTTCTCGCTCACATGCGGCAACTCGAGCCACGCGTAAACCAGAATGCCCTGCCGGTGGCACGCCGTGATCAACTCCCGCAAATACGCGTCGCCCTGCGGATCCGCCTCCCAGTAGTGCCACGCCGCCACCTGCAGCGCCGCGATCCCCGCCTTCCGCCACCGCTCGGCCAGGTAATCGAGGTCCGCTCGCGAGCGGTACGCCGAATCGAAAAACGCCCAGATCCGCGCCGCGCGAACCGGCGGCTGAAGACCCAGATCGTGCAACGCCTGCGGCAGGTACGGGAACCGCTCGTAGCCCAGTTCGCCCGGAGGCGCGGCCATCCACAGCGCCGTTCCGCGTCCCACCGCCACGCTCGCCAGCAGCGGCGCGCCCGTCCACCGTTCCTTCGCGAACACCCGCGCGCTCGTCGGCATCGTGAACCGCGGCAGCGTCAGCGGATGCTCCCAGATAATCGGCAGCTTCGGCGCCCTCTCGTCCACGATGCTCGTCACATCCACATTCTGCGTTCCCGGAACAAACCCGAAACTCGCCGCGGCATCCGACTGCCCTTCGAGCACCAGCAGCGCGCCGTCCTGCACCTGCTTCAGCACATCGGCCCCCAGCGGCGCGCCGTTCCGCAGCACATAAATCGACACCGGCAACCCCGGACCGGACGGCATCCCGATCGAAGAAAAAATCGCCGGCCACGAACCCGGCTCCGCGCCAACGATCGAAAACGTCGAAGGCTTCAGCGCGGCCGCGCACGCATGCGGCAGCGCGGCCAGCACCAGCGCGCTAATGAGTGAACGCATACCAGAGCCCCGCCCGGAAGTCCCAGAAGTTCGGATGCCAGATGTTGTACCGGTTGATCGTGTACGCTCCGCGCAACATCGCCAGCGAGAACAGCATCGACTTCGGCGTATCGGGCACCCGGAACCGAACGCCCGGCCCGGTGTCGACGAAGTTCGCCCAGTACTGCCGCAGGCTGTCGGTCGTCACATCGAAGTTCCAGTAAACCTGCGCGCCGCCGAACGAGTAACCCGCCCGCGACTGCGTGTACACGAGAAAATCGTCCAGGAACCGGCTCACGAACACCGCGTCCTCGTTGGTTTCAAAAAACGCTCCGCGCGAGCCGATCGTGTGCCCCAGTGCCTTCGCATACGACAAGCCACCGCGATAGTCCGGAACCGCCGCCGGTAAATTCGGATGATTCGGCAGATAACTCACGCTCTCGCCCGCCTCAAACCAGCCAAAGACACCATGCCACGGATGGCTCGCCATCCCGAGCGCGAAGATCACCGAATTCTCCGATAAGTACTCCGGAAACGGGATCTGCCGCGTCGGCGCGATCTCACCCAGCGCATCGCCCACAAAGCGCGTCGAAGCGTACACGTCGATCGGTAGCGACCCGAGCCGCATCGCCGTCTTGATCTGCGCGTAGCCGAACGCGTCGCCCCATCGGCTCGAGTAGAACGGATACGCCCAGAACGTCGTGTGAATCAACCGCGTCCCTGGCTCGATGTTCGAATACGCCTTGGAAGCCTCATCGGCGATGCTCTCGTCCGGACTCTGCTTCGCCCGCCGGAACCACTGCACCGCTTCCTTATCCTGGTGCAGCATGTTGTACACCCAACCCAGCTTCAGCATCACCCAGTAATCGTCCGGGTCGTCTTCGTGCGCGAGCGTGAGATACTTCAGCGCATCCTTCAAGTAACCCTTCTCGAGACTCGCCTTCGCCATCAGCTTCGCTTCCACGCTGGAACCGCCGGCGGAAGCGTGAGCCGAAGCAGGCGCATCCTCGCGCACCAGCGGCAGCTTCAACGCCGCGCGGACGCGGTTCGCCAACTCCACGTCCTTGCCCGCCATCACGGCGTCCAGCAGCGGACGCGCTCCTGCCGCGTCGTTCCTTTCCAGCCGCAGAAAACCAAGTTGAGCCGTCGAAAGCAGATCCGGCGGATCCTGCTCGTGAATCTTGTCGAACTCGAGTTCCGCCTCCGCCTTCTGCTTCATCTCGAGCAGCAGGTACGCCAGTTCCCTCCGCAATCGCAGGTTCGAAGGGTCAAGCTCCAGCGCGCGCCGGAACTCATACACAAACGGATACCGCCGCGGAAGCAGTTCCCGCGCCTGCTCGGCCGCCCGCGGACTCGCTCCACGGCTGGCGGCAAGCAGAGCCGCCTTGGCGTCCTCGGTCTTCCCCATCGCCGTTTCCACTCGCCCCAGCGCCACCAGCAGTTCGCGGTACTGCGGCTTCAACCGCCACGCCGCCAGGTAATGCTCAGCGGCTAACGGCAGTTCGTCGCGCTGCTCGGCCAACCGCCCCAACTCCTGATGCGCGCTGAAATTATCCGGCGAGATGCGCAACGCCTCCTGCCAACGGCGGATCCCGTCCGCCAGCGGCCGGTCGATGTTCTCGAACGCCTGTTCCGCGGTCGCGTTGCCCGTCTTCCGAATCCGGTCGAAAACCCGCCGCGCCTCCGCCTGCTCGCCGGTCTCATACGCCAGAAACGCAAACTCGAGCGCCGCCGTCGCGTCCGACGAGTCCAGTTTCGCGGCCTCCGCAAACTCGTCCCGCGCCGCCTCACTGTCGCCGGTCTTGAGCAACGTATACGCCAGGTCCTTGTGAACGCCCGTCGTTCCACCGCCCAGCCGGATCGCTTCCCGGAAACTCGCAATCGCCCGGTCGTAATCCCGCGCCCGCAGCGCCGAATACGCGGTCTCGAGCGCCGCGTACGACGGCTTCGGGCCATCCGCCCCAGCCATCGGCGCGACAACCAACGCCGCAAAAAGCATCAATCGAAACGCGTAGACCACGGAAATCACGTAGTGCGCGCAACCCGGTATAGTTCTCTCCCGCAGGGAGGATATGCCAGCGTACACTGGCCGACATTTGTGGTAGTGTGGAGGCTAGCAGCTCCCGCTGTTCCGCGTCCCGCACAAACCTTCACGAGGAGAGGATGCCTCAGGATTTTCTTGCCCGGGCGGTCGTGTTCCTACTGCTCGCAAACCCCACTCTGTCCGCCGCCGCATTCGGCCCGCTACTCACCAGCAGCAACTTAGGCAGCGGCACAAACGCCGCCAGCAACGTCATGGCATGGGACCCGGTGCGCGGCGGCTGGCTCGGCCTGTTCGCCTCCGGCAATGGGCTGACCCTCGCGCGCGGCCTCGCCTTCGGCCCCGACGGCAATCTGTACGTCGCAAGCCAGGCCACGGGACAGATCCTGCGGTTCGACGGCCATAGCGGGAAATCTCTCGGAGTATTTTCGAGCGTCCTGAGTCCGGACGGGATCACGTTTGGTCAGGACGGGAACCTCTACGTCGTCTCGAACAATCCCACGAGCGTCGTCCGCTGTGACGGCAAGACCGGCTCTGGTTGCGTCGCGTTTGCCTCACCCTCCGCGGCATCCGCTTCGTCGGCAGACTGGTTCATGCCTGCCTTCGGACCCGACGGAAACCTCTACGTCTCCAGCGCATCTGACGGAGGCGTCCTCCAGTTCAACAGCTCGACCGGCGCCTTCATCAAGCTGTTCGCCTCCACCAATCTCATCACCCCGTTCGGCATTCTGTTCACTCCTGACGGCAGCCTCCTCGCCAGCGACATCGCCATGTCGCAAATCCTCAAATTCAACGGCGCCACCGGCACCTTTGTCAGCACCTTCGCCACGGGCGGACCCCTCAACGGCCCCAGCCAACTCCTCGCCGGCCCCGGCGGCGACATCTTCGTCGCCAACTCCTTCGCCGGCAACATCCTCCGCTACGACGCCTCCGGCAACTACATCGACACCATCATCCCCTCCACGACCATCGGCCCCGGCGCCGTTAACTTCCTTGCCTTCGCCCCAGCGCTGCCCCAGCCCGCCATCAGTTCCAACGGCGTCGTCAACGGCATCGTCAACGCTGCCAGTTTCGCCGGCGGCGCCGTCTCCCCCGGCGAGATCCTCACCCTCTTCGGCGCCAACATGGGACCCTCGCGCGGCTTCATCTATCAAATCGACTCCACCGGAAAGATCGCCGGCTACACGTCGGGAACCCGCGTCCTCTTCGACGGCGTCGCCGCCCCGGTCCTCTACGCGCAGCAAAACCAGGTCAGCGTCATCGCGCCCTACGGCATCGACGGCAAATCGCAAGTCAATATCCAGGTCGAGTATCTCGGCCAGCCCTCCCTAGCCA
The DNA here is from genome assembly GCA_021779435.1 of bacterium. The sequence continues at coordinate 7,720 of JAJYAR010000030.1, read as the reverse complement.
TCTCAAGCCCCGTCGCCGTCACCACACCCGGCATTTTCACATCCGCCCAAAACGGAACCGGCCAGGGAGCGATCCTCCTCTCCGACGGCCACACGGCAAACGACTCCACTCATCCCGCCGCGCGAGGCTCCATCGTCTCGATCTTCGCCACTGGCGCCGGCCAAACCAACCCAACCGGCATCGACGGCGAATTCGCGCCTTCGCCCGCCCCCGCTCCCGCCCAAACCGTGAGCGTAATAATCGGCGGGCAGGATGCCGAAGTCGTCTACGCCGGCGGCTCACCCGGCTCGGTCGAGGGACTCCTCCAAATCAACGTCGTCGTGCCGCGGAGCGTCCCCTCCGGAAACGTCCCCGTCACCATCTCCATCGGACAGGGACAAGGCCAGCCCGGCGTCACGCTCGCCGTCAACTAATCGCGCGTTGCGATACAGTATCCGGTCATGATCGACCGCAGAGAATTCGCAAAGCTGGCAGCCCTCCCTCTTGCCATGACGCCTGAACCCACCCGCGCCGCCGCCGCGCCCCGTATCAAGCTCGGCGACCAGCACGGCTCCAGCGACGAGATCCTGCGCACCGTCTCCTCCCTCGGCGTCACCGACATCTGCTCCTCCCTGCCCTCGCCGAAGTTCGACGAAAACTGGAGCGTCGAAAGTCTCACCAAGCTCCGCGAGCGTGTCGAGAGCTACGGCGTTCGCCTCGCCATGGTCCCCGTCCCGATGAGTTCCCACCCCATCGCCACCGCCGAAATGCCCGCTATCATGCTCGGCCAAAGCCCGCAGCGCGACCGCGACATCGAAAACATCCAGCAGATGATCCGCAACTGCGCCCGCGCCGGCATCCCGGCCGCCAAATACAACATGACCATCCTCGGCGTCGTCCGCACCGGCCGCGCGCCCGGCCGCGGAGCCTCCACCTACAGCCACTTCGACTTCGCCAAAACGCCCCAGCAGCCTCCCCTCACCGAAGCCGGACCCGTCGACGCCGACGCCATGTGGGAGCGCATCACCTACTTCCTCACCCGCGTCGCCCCCGTCGCCGCTGAATACAAGGTCCGTATCGCCTGCCATCCCCACGACCCCGCCATGCCCCGCCCCGGCGGCTTCCGCGGCGTCGACCGCGTCCTCGGCTCCGTCGACGGCCTCAAACGCTTCATCTCCATCGCCGAGAACCCCTACCACGGCCTCAACTTCTGCCAGGGCACCGTCTCGGAAATGCTCGCCGACCCCGGCAAGGAAATCTTCGACGTCATCCGATACTTCGGCTCGCGCAAGAAAATCTTCAACGTCCACTTCCGCAACATCCGCGGCGGCTTCCTCCACTTCGACGAAACCTTCCCCGACTCGGGCTCCGTCGACATGCTCGCCGCCCTCCGCGTCTATCAGGAAGTCGGCTACGACGGCATGCTCATGCCCGACCACGTCCCCCAAATCCCCGGCGACACCGCCGGCCGCCAGGCCTTCGCCTTCGCCTTCGGCTACATCCGGGGACTCCTGCAAGCGGTACAAGGGTAGAAAGCCGTCAGCGCGGTTCGTTACAATATCTAACAGCGGGCGGGAGTAACTCAATGGTAGAGTCACAGCCTTCCAAGCTGTTGGTTGCGGGTTCGATTCCCGTCTCCCGCTCCATCCCCTCCTCACACCGGCCCACGCTCTGACCTCGGAGTCGCCCCGGAGAGCCGATGGAATTTACCTCACGCGTGACTGGTACGCTCACCGCTGAGACTCCTGGCCAGTTCCCACGCGGAACGTCAATAGGCCAGACGATTCGCTTTTCTCAAACTCAGTAATCAAAATCGCGCTCCGTCGCAGGAGGTCTTCGATGACACGCAACGGGAAATCGCATTGCTCGATGTGAATCACTTTCGGAGGTGGACCATAGTCCTGACTCATCGCCACCAAATCGGCATCCGAAGTGACGATCGAAAGGCAAATCGCCTTGGCCCACAGCCAGATCTCCTTGTCGGTGGCACGGCGCGGGCCGACGTCCCGCACGTGCCTCAACCCGGAGAATAGTGACAGAAGCCGACCGACCAGCCGCGGCGAAAGGTTCTCGTCAAGTAGAAGGTTCAACCGAGATTCGTCTGCCGGCCGGTCTCAGCGGCATACCGATAGACGGCCGCAAAATCCGATTTCTCGAGATCAGGATGCTCTTCTAAGATCTCATCTTCGGTCATGCCCGCGCCCAGCCAGCCCAGCACGTCCCAAACCGTAATCCGCAGACCGCGGACACAGGGCTTCCCACCCCGCATTCCGGGCTCAATCGTGATTCTGCCACTGACCGTCGAGATGCGTCTCCAACCAATGAGTATGCCATTTGCGGCCAGAGGATGCTCAGCGATATCAACGGCGTGGTTCCCCTCCAGCCGCTAACCGCACCACCCCTCCCACTCCCGATATACTGTTGCCCACGACGCCCGTTCAATCTCCCCCGCCGGGCTCGGAAAGGACGCGATGAACCGACGCAACTTCTGCGGCTCTCTCCTCGGCGCAGCCGCTATCCCCGGCAACCTCGACGCGCAAACCACCACCCGCCCACCGCGCCTCACCATCCGTGAAGTCCGCGCCGTCCGCCTCAAGGACGGCTTCAATAGCCGGTTCGTCCGCGTCTACACCCACCAGGGCCTCACCGGCACCGGCGAAACCATGGACACCGCCGGTGCCGAATACATCATCAACAACAACATCGGCCCCTCCCTCATTGGCCGCGATCCCCTCGACATCGAAGGCATCTGGTTCGACCTCTGGTCCTGGCGCCACGCCACCGGCACCAACTCGCCCGTGTTCCTCCGCGGCCTCGGCGGCCCGTATCTCGCCGCGATGAGCGGAGTCGAAATGGCCCTCTGGGACCTCGCCGGCAAAGCCCTCGGCGTCCCCGTCTATCGCCTCCTCGGCGGAAAACTTCGTACCCGCATCCCCGTCTACCTCCACGCCCGCACCACCGCCGAAGCCCGCCGCATGGCCTCGGAACTCCACGTCAAAGCCCTCAAAATCGGCATGGACTACACCCCCGACGCCGCCACCCTCGCCAAAGGCTGGGACCCCGGCAAAGCCTGGGGCATCCACCTCAACAACCCCCAACTCGACGACATCGTCCACCTCGTCGCCTCCATGCGCGAAACCGTCGGCAAGGAATTCGGCCTCATGCTCGAATGCCACACCCGCTACGACACCGCCTCCGCCATCGAACTCTGCCGCCTCGTCGAACCCTATCGCCTGGACTGGGTCGAAGAACCCGTCCCCAGCGACAACGTCGACGCCATGGTCCGCGTCCGACAGTCCAGCCCCGTCCCCATCGCCGCGGGCGAAAACATCTACACCCGCTACGGCTTCCGCCCCTTCCTCGAAAAGGAAGCTCTCGGCATCCTCCAGCCCGACATGTCCAAAACCGGCGGCCTGCTCGAAACCCGCAAGATCGCCTCCATGGCCGAAACCTACTTCGTCCCCCTCGCACCCCACGGCGTCGCCTCGCCGCTCGCCACCATGGCCTACGCCCAGGTCTGCGCCACCGTCCCCAATTTAATGATTCTCGAGTGGACCCACTACGAAAACCCGCTTTACACCTCCCTCACCCCGCCCGTGAAACTCGACAACGGCTTCCTCCCCGTGAGCGAAGCGCCCGGCATCGGCGTCGAACTCATCGACGAAGCCGTCAACGCGCGCCTCGATCCCGAATTCCACCCGCTCTAACCCATATGCGAATCCCCTTCACCCCTGTCCTCATCGCAGCCGCTCTCTGCGCGCCAATCCACGCCGCCACAGACACAAAGCTCTCCGCGCTAATCGTCGACGGCGCGAACAATCACGACTGGGCCGCCGCCACCCGCGCCATCCGGAACATCCTCGAAGGCGCCGGCCGCTTCACCATCGACGTCTGCACCGAGCCCTGCAAGCCGGACTTCGCCCGCTACAACGTCGTCATCGACAACTTCAACAGCGGCTTCACGCCCCGCAGCCCGCGCTGGCCCCGCGCTACAGAAGATGCGCTCTCGCGCTACGTCCGCTCCGGCGGTGGCCTCGTCGTCTACCACGCCGCCAACAACGCGTTCCACGACTGGGCCGCCTTCAACGACATGGTCGGCCTTCTCTGGCGCGATCCCTCCTTCGGCCCCGGCCTCGGCATCGGCCCGCGGGACAAAGTCTTCCTCATCCCAAAAGGCGCCGGACTTCCCCCCGGCCACGGCCCCCGTCACGACTTCGAAATCTTCGTCCGCGACGCCAACAACCCAATCACCCGCGGCCTCCCCCCGCACTGGCTGCACCCCTCCGAGCAACTTACTCACGGCCAGCACGGCCCCGCGCGCGGACTTACTGTGCTCACTTACGCCTTCTCGGAAATCTCCCGCCAGGGCGAACCCATGGACTGGACCCATAACTACGGCAATGGCCGCGTCTATGTCACCATGCTCGGCCACACCTGGAAAGACGAACCGAACCCGAACCTCGACGACGTCAACTTCCAGGCCCTCCTCGCCCGCGGCGCGGAATGGGCCGCCACCGGAAAGGTCACACTCCCGCCGGACCTCGGCTGGAAGCCGCTGTTCAACGGGAAAAACCTCGACGGCTGGGAATCCCGCGGCGAAGGCGTCTGGAGCGTCCTCCCCGGCGGCATCCTCGCCGGCGAACGCGCTCATCCCCACCCCTCCTCGCCCTTTGAAACACCCTGGCCAGTCGACGCAAAACAATACCGAAGCTGGCTCTACCGCCAGTCCTGGCTCTACACAAAGAAGGAATTCGACGAATTCGACTTACACCTCGAATACTGGGTCGCCCCGGGCTCCAATAGCGGCGTCTCCCTTCGCGACCGCTCCCGCGCCCACCACGCCATCGGCGAGCCGGACTCCCTCCGCCCCGACCTCGCCGGCTTTCCCGCCACCACCCCCGCCCACATCGGCTACGAAATTCAGATCATCGACGGCACGGGCGAGAAATACCCCTCGGGCAGCATCTACACCTTCCAGGCCGCCAAAACCGGCGCCGAGCGGCGCGGCGAATGGAACAGCATGGACATCCTCTCCCGCCACGGTCTCATCACCGTGCGCATCAACGGAGAAGTAGTCGCCCAACATCCCGGTGATCCGGCCCGCTCAAAAACCGGCCCCATCGGCCTCCAACTCCACGATCAGTTCACGACGATCCTCTTCCGCAATATCCGCATCCGCGAACTCAACCGCTCCGGCCAGCATCTCACTCAACGGCGATCGTAACTTGGTCGCTCGTCGTGATCCCGCCCATCTGAAGCTGGAGAGGCACTTTGTCTCCCACCGGAGCGCTCGTCGGCACGACCAGGTTTACTTGGTTCACACCCACGAACTGCGGTGCCAGCCCCGAGAACTGAACCCCAGCGGAGACACCCCCTACCAACACCGCCGGCGTTACCACCGTGTTCCGCAGTTGGTCGATCGAGTCGCTGCCGTCGCCAACCGCCGGCGACACCGCGCCCAGGCCCGTCGCGTAAATCGTGATGATGTCGCCCCGTTTCACCGGATGTGTCGTCAATCCGGGAATCGATCCCGCCGGCGCTGCGATAGTCCCATCCACGTTGATAGCGATCGCCTGGCCCACACCGTACTGAACGGTGAAAATGCCGGGCGAACTCCCTGCCACCGAAACACTGCCCGGAGACGACACCTTGCCGTTATTGGTAACCACCACCGCTACCGTCCCCTGCGGCACGCCCCAAGGCACCTGGGCGTTGATCTGGCCTTTACTGACAAACAACAGCGGCGCTGGGATCCCGCTCATCGTCACCGAAACTCCACCCAGCGATTTCGACAGGGGAATCCGGTCCGCCATCGCCGTCGCGTCGGCCAGGTTCAGGCCATAGATCGCCACCAGGCCGCCCGCCGCCGCCCCCTGTCCCCTCGCGTTGCTCGCCCCATTCAGAATGCTGTTCGGCGAGATGCTAGGCGGACAAACCGCACCGCTCACTGCGCTGAAATTCGCCGTCACTGAACGCGGCTGCGTCATGGTCACGCTCTGCGGATTTGTCGCGCCCGTCAGATCCCCGCCAAAGCTCGCGAACGTGAATCCACAATTCGGAACCGCCGTCACTTTCACCTGAGCCCCGTAGCCGTAGTACGTATTGATCGCGCCCGGATCCGCCGTCAGGCTTCCTCCTTCCGTCGGCGACGCCGTTCCCGAAAGCAGATACTGGGCAAGGAATCCGGCCGTGTACGTCGTGTCGCTGTCCGGTGTCGTGATCGTATGCACGCGCGCTCCTCCGTCCGACCAACCCGAAAACGTGTAGAGCGTCGCCGTGCCTTGCGGCGAATTCGTGCCGATCGTGTGCGTCGAACCAGGGTCCCAGTTGAAGGTCTGCGGGGCCGTCAGACTTGCGCCGTCCGCCGAGATCAGAAGCCCCGGCGGATTCGTCGCAAGCGTGACCTGCGTCTGCCCCGTGTTCGCCTTTAGGTCATACGTGAAGGTGTAAGTGACCGGGTTCGAGGCCGCGTTCCCGCAGCCGTCGCACGAAACCGTTTGGCTGCCCTTGAGGTCGTAACCGCTCGCCGGAAACGGAAACCCCATCGTCATATTGATCGGCGCAAACCTGACCGGGTTCGTCGCCGAACTCGTGCTCTGCTGTCCCGCGCAATCCTGCACACTCGTCACAGTTCCGTTCACCGAGTTGCTCGAAGGCCACAGACTCCAGGTGTCCGACCCAATGTCGAAACCGAGATTCCACTCGAGCGCCGCTCCCCGGAAATCCGTCTGCGCTGTCGTGCTCGCGCTATACGTATTCGTGATCGTGCAGCCCGCCGTCAGTATGCTCTGCTCGTTGATCGTGATCGTGCCGGTCAGAGTGCCCACATAGGCCAGCGTAAGAGGATCGAGATGATCCAGGTTCAGCGTGCCTTTCACATGTTCGTCCGTCGTATATTGAATCGTCCCCGCCGGACCCGTCACCGTCCCCGATCCCACCCCGTGAATGTCCAGCGCGCCGGTCAGGCCCTTCACCGCATTCCGGAATGCGGTTTGTTTCGGCCCGAACTGCGCCCTCGCCGGCCACGCCATCCATAGACACACAACCATCCCCGTAACTACTCTTTCTGTCGTTTTCACGGCGCCTCGGAACGGTCTTCAAGCTCGAATTTCGAATCCGAATCTTTCGAATGCCGCCGCCCTGCTCCGGGCTTCGTTCCCGGCGTCGCGCGGGCCTGAAGTGCCCGATCTCAGCCTCGGACCCTCTTCCCTCGCCTTGTGGCGCCTGCCCTCGTCCCAACCCGGCGCTTGAGGATTGATCCCCCGTGAAACTCCTACGTCCCCAGCCTGCTTTCTTGTCATGACGTTCGCCTTTCCCTTTCGATCGCCAGAATGTCGGCGGGGCTCCGTCAGGACCTGCCCGTGTCCGTCAGCGCGTTCGGCCAGGCCCCCACCTTCGCCAACCGCCGCCACAAGTCTCGCACAAAGCAGATCAGGATGCTTGACAAAGAATCATGAAAAGGCGCGGCGCGTCCTTCAACCCGGACGCGCCGCCAGGCCGATCGCGCCTTAGATTACAACTTATCGGCAATGTCGGCAAACTGCCGGAGTAAATCGGCCAGTCCGGGCACCATGTGTTTGTGGTGATACGGATGAGAAAGCCGCGTAATAAAATCCCGCGCCTGGCCTTCGTTCATGGTTACTTTGTTTGTCGTCACGTCGAAATGAATGTCCGGCAACGGCAGTAAGTGATTCATACTCGCCAACTGCTGGATCCGCGCCACCCCTACGCTCGCCGCCGG
>JAJYAR010000425.1 GCA_021779435.1 bacterium | reverse complement strand
TCAACGACGGAGCGGCCCGCGCGTCTCACCGGGCCGTCGCGCAACTGTTTCCTTGGACCGTCACCGGTGTGCCGTATCATCGCAGCTTCATCGCCGACAAAGAGCCGCTGGTTCCGGGCAAAGCCGTGGAAGTGGACTTCGCACTGAATCCGACGTCCTATGTCTTCCATCGGGGATCGCGCATTCGCTTCACGGTCACCGGAGCCGAGGCGGACGTCTATGAGCCGCCCCCGGGTGCGGGACCCGGACACCCGCCGCTGCTGACCGTATTTCGGGATAAATCCCGGACTTCGACGCTCGACCTGCCCGTCATTCCGCCGCACACCCACCGTTTCGTCGGAACTGCGCGCATAACCGGCGGCTCTTCGCGCTGCTCGGGTCCCGCCAGCGCGTGGATTTCAAAAGACGACGTCTATCTACGCTGCGCGGACCGCTGGACCCACGAGGCCCGCGCGCGGGTTGCCGTGAGCGCGACGGCGAGCGGCGAGCGGCCCAGCGTACGCATTCGGGGCAAGGGGATCGATTTCACGGGAACCGGGCGTTGAACTTGCCCGCGCGCATCGCTTCGGCCGTCGCGGGCACCCTGCTGGGGTGCTCGATCGCGCCGACGGCGTCGGCAGGAGTGGCCCGGACAACGGACTGGTGGCAGCCGAACTCCGCGCGCACATTCCCCGGCGCGCTCGCCTATCCGGATTCGACCGGAACGATCGAAATATTGAACCTGCGGGGCCCGACCGACACGAATGGCAACGCGTTTTTCACGGCGATAGGGACGAACGGCCGTGCGTGCGTAACATGTCATCAACCCGCCGATGCCATGAGCTTGTCCGTCGACACGATCGACGGCCGCTGGCGCGCGACCGACGGAGAGGATCCGCTGTTCGCGGCGATCGACGGTTCTGATTGCCCCTCTCTGCCCCAGAAGCTGCGCAGTTCCCATTCGCTGTTGCTGCGCCACGGCCTGTTCCGGATCGCCCGCCCCTGGCCGCCTCGCGACGCCGCGGGGCGCGCGATCGAGCCCGAGTTCACGATCGAAGTCGTACGGGATCCGACCGGATGCAACATCGATCCCGGCTATGGCCTGCACAGCGCCCATCCGATGATCTCCGTGTTCCGCCGCCCGCGTCCCGCAACCAATCTCAAGTACGTGACCGCCGTCGGCTTCACGTTCGAGCCGAAGACCGGGTTGCCACTGCCCATCGACCCGGAGACCGGATTGAGGATGAGCGGCAACCTCTTGGCCGACGCCCGCGCGGGAACGCTGAAGGCCCAGGCGATCGACGCCATGCGCAGTCACCTCCAAATTCGGGGCGAGCCGGATCCTGGCGAGCTCGCAGGCATCCTCGAGTTCGAGACCGGCTTGTATTCGGCGCAGAGCGCCGACGCGGTCGGCGGATCGTTGACCGCAGCCGGCGCGCAAGGCGGACCCCTGGAACTCGCGGCGGCCAAGCCCGGAGAACTGAACCACCCCGGGAAGCCGCAATGGAGCGAGTACTCCGCATGGGCGGAACCGGGAAGCGGCGGCGGCTCCTCGAGCGCATCCGAGAAGGCCTTTCGCGCGTCCGTCCTGCGCGGCATCGCGGTGTTCACGAAGCGCACCTTCCTGGTGAACGACTCGGCCGGCCTGAATTCGATGAACTTCGGAAATCCGGTGAGAAACTCGTGCAACTTCTGTCACAACATGAATCGCACCGGCATGGACGTCGCACCGGGCCAGGTCGATCTCGGCACCACCAATGAGCCGCGAGCGGACCCGCAACCCGACCTGCCGCTGTTCAAACTGACGTGCAAACCGCAATATCCGCCGCACCCGTTTCTCGGCCGCGTGGTCTACACCCACGATCCCGGCTACGCGTTGACGACCGGCCGATGCGCCGATATCGGCAAGATCACGATCCAGTCGCTTCGCGGTCTCGCCGCGAGGCCGCCGTATTTCTCGAACGGCTCGGCGCGAACCATCCGCGACGTGGTGGATTTCTACGATCGACGATATCAAATCGGGCTTACAGAACGAGAAAAACAGGACCTGACCAATTTCCTGAGCGTGCTATGAGCCATCGTCAACGATTGAACCGGCGCGGGGCGCAGCCATTCCGAACGATTGCGGCGATGATCGCAATCGCCGGGGCTCCAATCGCCGCGGCGAATCCGTCCGTTCCCGCGGCCGCTGCGCCGCCGGTGGCCTTCGTCTCCTGCCCCATTTATCGCAACACGGACCAAGGCCCGAAGTCCGGGTGCTGGCTCGCGGACGACCTCGAGAGCGGCGTGCGCTACGACATCGGCGGTGGCCGCACCAAACCGCAAATCGGCAGGGCGGTACTCGTGGAGGGAGTGCCGGCCGCGGACGCGAATCTTTGCGGGGGAATCGTGCTGCGCCCGGTGCATACCTCCCCGCTGAAGTCGACGTGCCCCGCGGTCATGCTGCCGGCGGAACGCTTCCCCGGACGGGCGTTCAAACTGCCGAAGGGTCACGTGCTCCCGCCCTCCGACGTGATCCGGCCGCTGCCGGCGGGTCCATTCTCGAACAAGACCTGGTCCATCGAGTTCGATTTTGGATCGAACTTTCTCTCATACGAATACAGCGAGGTGATTTTGGACGCGGCGGCGAGGTACGTTCGCGCGAGCCATCCTCGGCGCGTGATCGTCGTCGGCTATGCGGCGACGGCTCCGTACGTCGTCTCCGGCACTCGGTTCGTCGAATCGCCGCGTCTCGCCGAGGCGCGGGCCAAAATGGTGGCCCTCGCGCTCCGTCGATTGGGCGTCGATCCGGCGATCATGCGGGTCCGATGGCACGGAAAGCCGCGCCCGGCGGACATCGAAGACGGCCTGGCGGAACCGTCGAAACGGAGAGTGACGATCGCGGTGATGATGGACCGAGTCCACCCGGGCGCCCGCTCCACGGCGGCGCGATAGGGACCGCTACCGTCCACCGGTCGGCGCGGCCGGCGCGGCCGATTCATCACAGGACACGCGACCCGTGGACTCCAGGTTCTCGCTGATTCGTCGCGCATAGTCGTACAGCGAGATCCCGTCGAGTCCATAGCGCGCGAGCGATTCCGCGCTGCGCCGGGCATCGCTTTCATACAGCGCATCGAATCGCCGTTGATCCGCCGGGGGAATGTCGAGAAAGCGCACGCCATCATACCGCGCAACCGATTCCCCGCTCGCCGCCGCAT
>JAJYAR010000424.1 GCA_021779435.1 bacterium | reverse complement strand
ATTCGAATTCCGGGTCGGGAAGATCGGCTTGCGCCGGGGCGATCGCAAGCGCCGCGACGAACAGCAGGGTCAGACGAGGCGAAGGGCGCTTACGCGGCGCGAGAACGTTGACGGCAATCAAGGGAGACATGGCACGGTATGACCCGGCGCGGCGCGCGAAGTTCCACGGTCGAGCCTGCCCCCCGTGCACCGTCGCGCAATCGCTACACTCGTTTTCCACTTCGGCGACTGCACGACGCGTGGCGACGTAGGGCTGGGTCGCGCCCGGCCTAGCAGGCTAGGGGCGCGTATGCGACGTTTGTTCGCGGAGAACAATTGTTGCCCCTGAAGATGAAGCCTGTCCCGCTCAGATGAAACCTGAACCGCCTCGGGATTGATGGAGGCTCCAACCTTTGAGAAGATGGAGCCATGAACAAGTCGAACAAGTTTTCGCCCGAGGTCCGCGAGCGCGCCGTGCGCATGGTGCAGGTGCCCGTGCACGTTGTGATGCGAGGCTTTCGATGCGCTGCGCCAGGCGGGCAGGATGCCGCAGTCGCGGGGCGTCTCGCTGTGCGTTGGGTACTTTCACATCGGTGTGCGTTCATACACAAATTGAGCATGAATATTGCTGGATTTCGCGTCAAGAAAACGACCCGCGCCCTTGTCATCGCCGCGCTTGGTGCGGGTTTCGGGGGACGCGCAGGGGCCGTCGCCGTGCAGCCGCCGGTTGACGAACTGGCCTATCGGGCGCCTCCCGCCGTCGGACCGATCGAACTCGTGGTCCGGCGCGAAGGGCCGCGAGTGCAGATCTACAACGGCGGCATCCTGGTCGCGCAGCGGCCGATGCTCGGCATCGACCGCATCCGCATCGGCGGGCCTGACCGGACCGATACCCGACTGACCATCGATTACAGGGGTGGCCCGATTCCGGCGGCGATGGAGTTCATGGCGGGCGCGCTCGGGCCGCGGACCGACAACGAACTCGTGCTGCGCGGCGGCGCGTTTGCGGCCACGACGTCGGTGGCTTACGGCCCGCACGACGGCGTGATCCAGAACGGTGCTTATCCGATCCGCTACAGCAACCTCACGCCGATCGTCGATTCGGCGTTCGCGGTCAATTACACGTTCAACGATTTCGGCGCCACGCCGCACACCACGAATATCATCAATAGTGCCGGGGCGATGCAGATCAACGACGGTGGCTCGGGAAATTTCGAGACCACGACGATCTCGAACAAGACCAACGTCACGTACGTGATCGCCCAATCGGCCACGAACATCGTATTCAACGATCCCGCCCCGCCGGCGGGAATGGCCCAGGTGACCCTGACCGATAACGTCGGCAATTCCACGTTCTCGGTCACGCCGACGACGATACCGGTGATCGCGAACGGCCATGCGTCGACCCCGCCGACGGACACCCTGACCGTGAACGTCCCCGGGGGAACGACTTATTCACTCTCCGCAACGCACAGTGCGGCGGGTTATGCGGGGACCTATACCTTCAATCATGGGTATGGATCGATCACGTTTTCCAACATGCTCAGCATCACTCCGGCTCCGGCACCGGCGGTGCCGACGCTGACGAACCGGGCGCTGGCGGTGCTTGCCGGCTTGCTTGCCTTGACCGGCTTCGGTCAAGTTCGCCGGCGCCGCCGTTGACTGCCTCGGCATCCGCGGCCGCTCGTGCCGAGTTGTCGCGCAGTGCCAGGAGCGCGCCACAGGGCTGCCCCGTCGACGCGCCGGGCATATGCAACGGAGTCAGGCACACGGACACGGCCGCCATGGCGTCCACACTGCGGCCCACGGCATCCTTGGCGGCGTCACCAATCAAGCGCTCCGCCACGGCACTCCATCCCCCGATCTGGCGGTCGCGAGGGATGACAATCTGCGCATTCGGGGATTGACGCAACAGATCCGCAACCATCGCCAACATTTCATCATGCGACCGTCGCCGCACAGCCGTCCACGGACACCTCAGGAACTTGGGGAATGGGACGCGGCACGGTTTGAAGAACGCGGCGTCACCGTCACCGAATGGGTTGCGCTGCGCACCCTGCTGGGCCGGCACGAAACCAGCCATGCCGAACTGATCCAGGCCCTGGGCATGACCAAGGGCGCCGCATCCAAGGTGATCAGTCGCCTGGAAGGCAAGGGGCTGGCGAAACGCCTGTTGGCCGAGGGCCGTGCCCGTGAGCAAGTGCTGGTGCTGACACCTTCCGGAAAGGCGCTTGTGCCCGAGTTGGCCGAGCTGGCCGACGCCAACGACACGCAGTTCTTCGGGCACCTTCCAGTCGCCGAGCAAAAGGCGTTGATGCGCGCCATGCAGGAGCTGGTGGCGTACCACCAGCTTAAGGCCGTCCCCACCACCTGAGCGCACGCCCAGGTCCCACTCTCACCGCAATGACATCGACATGAACGCGCCATGGCAGGACCTCGCCCGGATCACACTTGAAGGCTCGGGGTCCGGCACTCTGAGCTTCCCCGCAAGTCTCAAGATGCTGATGGATGACGGCTTCGACGGCTATGCCGTCGATTTTCGCCGCTCCACCCGCACCTACTACACACAAGACGGCCAGTCGATCGAGCTGGTGACGGAGCCGACACCGACGCCCGTCGCCGAACGCTTCGACGTGGGGACCCTCCGGGAGCAGATCCGCGAAGCGCAGGAAAACCGCCCCGGCTATACCTATCCGGGCTTCTGCGCCAAGATTGCCCAGGCCGGTTGTGCCGGTTACTTTGTCTCGCTGCTCGGCAAACGTGTCCTCTATTACGGCCGCACCGGCGAGGCCCATACCGAATACTTTCCCGGAGCCCGGCCCGCGGAGCAATCGTGACGCTGGTCGACCTGCTGAACGCCCGCGGTTCAGCCCATCGTGGACGCTGTTTCAGCGTGATCGCGGACGGCCGGGTCCATCGGCGGCAACAGCAGGGACGCGCGGGTTGGTACATTGCACTGCGCATCAGTTCACCACGTCAGGAGAGCCCGGACATGCGATTTCCCGCCCCACAACTCACGATGACCGTTCTGATGACACCGGATACGGCGAACTTTTCCGGCAAGGTGCATGGCGGAACGATTCTCAAGCTGCTCGATCAGGTGGCCTATGCCTGCGCGAGCCGGTACGCGGGGAACTATGTCGTCACCCTTTCGGTTGATCAGGTGATTTTTCGGCAACCCATCCACGTGGGGGAACTGGTGACC
>JAJYAR010000423.1 GCA_021779435.1 bacterium | reverse complement strand
TCATCATGCAGGACTTCTGGCTCGCCAATCCATGGGACGGCCCGGACCCGAATGACGACGCGATGTTCCTCCGCAACGCTCGCGACACGATCGACCGCATCCGCAACCATCCATCCATCGGCCTTTACTGCGGCCGCAACGAAGGCTACCCGCCGAAACCGCTCGATGACGCACTCCGCGCCCTGCTGGCGCAACTCGATCCCGGCATCGAATACGTTCCCAGTTCCGCCGACGACCTCGTAAGCGGCCACGGACCATACCGCGCGATGAGTCCGGATTACTACTTCCGCGAACGCGCAACCGCCAAATTCCACAGCGAACTCGGCATGCCCAACATCGTCACCATGGACAGCCTGCGGCGCATGATGCCGGAATCCGGCATGTGGCCGCAGGGCGAGATGTGGGGTCTGCACGACTTCTCACTCAACGGCGCCCAGGGCGGGGCGTCGTTCCGCGAACGGATCGAAAAGAGCTATGGCGGAGCCAATGATGCCGCCACCTGGGTGAAACTGGCGCAGTTCGTCAACTACGAAGGCTACCGCGCCATGTTTGAAGCGCAAGGCAAGAACCGCATGGGTCTGCTGATCTGGATGAGTCATCCGGCGTGGCCTTCGATGGTCTGGCAGACCTACGACTATTACTTCGACCCGACGGCCGCTTACTTCGGCGCGAAAAAAGCCTGCGAGCCGCTGCATATCCAGTGGAACCCGGTGACGGACTCGGTCGAGGTGGTCAATTACAGCGCAGGCAGCGTGGACGGACTTACGGCCAGTGCCGAAGTGCTGAACCTTGACGGAAGCTTGCGCTGGCAGAAATCAGCCGGACTTTCCAGTCGCGAAGACAGTATCGAGACACCGGTCCATATCGAGTATCCTGCCGGCTTGAGCGCGGTTCACTTCATCCGCCTGCGGCTGACTCGCGGCTCGGACGTAATTTCGGAAAACTTCTACTGGCGCGGCATTGCGCCCGGCGACTATCGCGCGCTGCGCCAACTTGGCCAGGCTGTGGTAAAGGCCACGACGAACCAGGAGCGCCATGGTGGGCAGTGGGTGCTCACAACCCGGTTGGAGAATACCTCGGCGACTCCCGCGCTGATGGTCCGTCTGAAGGTGGTCCGGGACACCAGCGGCGACCGGATCCTTCCGGCGCTTTACTCCGACAACTATGTTGCCCTGATGCCGGGCGAGCATCGAACCATCCGCACCACGGTGGAAGATACGGACACGCGCGGCGAGCGGCCTCGAATTGCCGTTGAAGGCTTCAACGTCGCGCCGGAGCGCTAGGTCTGCGCTAGGATTCCCCGAGCAGGCGTTTCTGCACCTTCCCCATCGCGTTGCGTGGCAGTTTATCGAGGAACACAAAGCGGCGCGGTAGCTTGAACGACGCCATCGCCGCGCGGCACCGTTCGGCCAGCGCATCGGCCGCTACAGGCCGGCGAAGCACGACGTAAGCCACCGGAACCTCGCCCCGTACCGCGTCCGGCACACCGGCCACGGCGGCTTCGGCGACTTCTTCCTGCTCGAGCAGGAACTCTTCGATCTCGCGCGGATAAATGTTAAAACCGCCGGAGATGATGAGGTCGCTTCTGCGTCCGCGGAGGGTGTAGTAGCCGTCTTCGGAAACCTCGGCCACGTCGCCCGTGCGGAACCACCCGCCTTCGAAAGCGTCGCGGGTCGCATCTTCGCGGCGCCAGTAGCCGGAAAATACGTTCGGTCCCTTCAACCACAGTTCACCGTCGCGGATCTGCACCGACACCCCGGGCAGAGGCAGGCCGACGGTTCCCGGCCGGCGTTCGCCGATGTAAGGATTGCTGATGTTCATCAGCGTTTCGCTCATGCCGTAGCGCTCGAGAATCCGATGGCCGAACTTAGCCTCGAATTCGGCGAACACTTGCGCCGGCAGCGGAGCCGAGCCGGACACAAACAAGCGCATGAAGCCGCCGATCTCTCTCGCCTCCTCCTCCGGAATGTCGAGAAGCCGGACATAGATCGTGGGAACGCCGAAGAACAGCGTCGGGCGGAAGTCCAGAAACTCCGCGGCGGCCTTCGCGTGTTCGAAGCGCGGGAGCAGTCGCATCAGGCAGCCGCTCATCAGCCAGCAGTGCAGCCCGTTGCCGAGCCCGTGAACATGAAACAACGGAAGTGCGAGTAAGAATCGGTCCGAGGAACTAATCTGCCAGCAAGTGAGTAAGTTGATCGCGTTCGAGGCGAAGTTATCGTGACTTAGCACTGCGCCCTTGCTCGTTCCCGTGGTTCCGGAAGTGTAGATGATCCCCGCGGGCGCACTGCCATCCACCCTAACCGCCGGGCGGCGGACGGGCATGGAGGACACCTCCGCACGGAGAGCCGGAAGGTCCTCTTCGCGAAGGAATGCCGCCGGTTCGGCGTCGTGAAGAATGTGACTGATCTCGCGGTCGCGATAAAGGATATTGATCGGAACGAAGATGACGCCGAGCTTCACCGAGGCCAGGTACACGTCGATCGTCTCCAGGCAGTTCGGAAGATAGACGCAAAGCCGGTCTCCGGACTTCAGGCCGCGCCGGACGAGACACTCGGCCGTCTGGTTACTCCGATGTTCGATATCGCCGAACGTATAGGTATGGCCGTCAAACTCGAGCGCGGGCTGGTTGCGTCGCAGCGTCAGTGAGAGGTCGAAAAGTTGGATGAGGTTCATGCAGGCAGCTCCTTTCCGCGCGTCTCTGGTGTCCAGGGGATCAGGAGAAGTCCGCCAAGGAAGGCAATCGACGTAAGCGCGACCGGCGTTCCGATGGTGTGCATCCGTGAAACCCCGGCCCCCACCAGAAACGTCGCACCGGCCGCGATGTATCGGCCGAAAGAAGTAGTGAAGGCGAACGCGCTGCCGCGGCAACTGGTCGGGTATTGTTCCGGCAACCACAGTGTATATACAGCGAAGTTCGCGCCGCCGATGCCAAGCACGAACAGGCAGACCAGGAACCAGGCAAGGCTGGTGTAAAACAGATACCCGAAGCCCGCCGCGATAGCGCCGAACATGACCACGAAATAACACGCTAGGGCCCCGCGGCGCCCGAGGGCTTCGGCCAGTGGCGGCATCAGGATACAGCCCAGGATCGTTCCGCATGACAGCAGCATGGTGGCGTAGGAAGCAAGCTGCGACGCCACGGCGGCGTGGCCCTCGCGCACCGCGATTGCACGGACCGAGGACGGCACATACACCGAC
>JAJYAR010000422.1 GCA_021779435.1 bacterium | reverse complement strand
TGCTCGAGGTAGTCCGTCGTGGTCGAGGTCTTCAGATCCTTGGTGTCGTGGATGTCGATGATGGTGTGCTTGCGCCCCGTGTAATACAGGATGCGCTCCGTCGTCGTCGTTTTGCCGGCATCGACGTGGGCGATGATGCCGATGTTGCGGATATCAGAAAGCGCGGTTGTGCGGGGCATGGCAAGTTTCCGTATCGAATTTTCGGTTCACACTGTCGAGCGGCCGGGCGGGCGAGCCCGGCTCAGTCAGTCCAAAATGGTCTGCGCTGAAGAGAGCAGCGCCCTCCTCGATCCCCATACCTGGTCGGGGTACATCCGGGACTCGAGGGTAGAAGGGGCCGGCATCCTATAGATATTGGATCGAAAATTCAATCGTGCCGTACCCGCTCTCCGGCGGGTGCAGAAGGGTTCGCATCCCGCCCCGATGCCGTCTGTCGCACGTCGAGCCTGCGTCAGGCGCGCCGGCCACGAATCTCTTTTTAAACCAATCGCTTACAATCGCTTATAGAAGTCCGGAACCGCGCGCACGATCGCCCCCCCTCTCATTCCGCGGCGCCTTCACCGACCGGATGCGCTACCCACCCCGGCCAAGCGGCGCGAGGCCCCGATGCGCTCCGGGACTTCACCCTGCGCTTCGCAGTTCCTCGTCGCTCGCCCATCGCCTCGGCCCCGAGGGACCATCCCTCCGGCTCGCGCTGCCCAGCGGTCGGACGGGCCTCGCCCGGTCGAACCGAATCGCGCCTCGGATCCGCGCCCCGCAGGACACGTCCCGCCGACCCGGCGCCAGAGGCCTTTCACGGATGTGTGCTTTTGTACAGGTGCGCAAGTCGCTCCCGGCCCGCGGTCCGCTCGTCCCTGACCCGCGGACATCCTGCCGCGCGGTGATGTGCGCCACGGGGGTCGTTTACCCCCGGGTTCGCTTCATCGTGCGGGCACTGTTGGAAACCGCCCGATGCAAAGCTGAGCCTGGGCTTTGAAAGTCACCAGGTCCCACCGCGCACACGACCGGCAAACGTCACGTCGCACCGGAGGAATCAGAGTAGAGTGTCGCGGGAAATACCTCGTGTAAATGTGAAGCGAACTAGGAGTCTCAGTGCCGAAACCGAACTACCGCCTGGCCAAGAAGCAGAAGGAGCAAAGCAGGGCTGCACGCCAGCTCGAGAAGCAACAGCGCCGGGCCGCCCGCGCCAGCAGCCCCGCAGAGAGCGCCGCACCGCCGCAGGATCCGCCCGCCGGCCCAGCCGACAGCACGCCCATGAGCGGAGCATGAGGGTCGGGAACGCTCGCGGCGCACCCACGAGTCAGGATCGCTCAGCGCAGTTGCGGCGCGACCAGGAAGCCGCCCCCAAGCTGCGCACCGTATTTCCCAAAGTTGAACAGTTGCGTTTTGACCTGCGCTTCGAGGGCGGCGGGTCGAGCACGCCCGTGCCGCAATCACGCATCCTGCACCCGCCGGCCCGCGCGCACTTCACATTCCCGTGCCCGTACAGCGACTGCAACGGCGGGTTCGACCTGGCCGCGGCGGTCGACAGGGCCGTCGCCAGCCCCGCGCACCGGATTGAGGGCGTGCTCGAGTGCGCCGGGATGCGCGGCGGGGACGGCGGATCGAAGGCGCCGTGCAGCCTGCACCTTCACTTCGCCCTGACGGTCGTCAGTTCGCCGCCGCACTGACCGGCGCTATTTGCGACGACGCGCAGCGCTCTGCGCAACCGGCTCCTGCGGCCGCGTGAAATCGATCGCGAAACGGTCCCCGTCGAAATCCGCGACCTTGCCGATCAGATCGGGACGGACGTAATAGCCGCCCGCCTTGCCCGTCTTCTGGCGCTGCGCAAAAGTGACGACCATCCGTACGGGCAATTCACCGTCGCGCGCGCGGCCCAGGTGCTCGCCCAGTGATTTGAGGACCCCGGCAGCGGCCTGCTCGGCGGACAGCCGGGTCTCGTACCGCAACACCCCGGGCGCCGGATGCGAAAAATTCGCCTGCCGGCAATTGATCACCATGGCGCCGTCGCTCGCGATCGCGGAGAGAGAGCCGAATCGGCTGGACGGCTTGGCACCAAACCTGCCGAACGCGTCAAAAAGAGAAAGGTTCATCACGCGCATCGGCTCCAGGGTTCGATCTGTTGGAAGAGTTGCTGATTCGGCCGGCGTGCAACCGGGCCGGCCGATCTGCACACCACGTTCTGACGTGCCGCGCCGGGCCGGACGAAGTACCACCCGATCAGGAAATGACACCGCAGCGCTGACGTATCGGGCGCAGGCAACGCCTGCGGGACTTTCCGCCGAAGTCCACCTCGGCTCATCATGCAGCGAACCGGCATCACCATCGCCGCGCGCGATGAACGAACGCCGGTCCGGGAGTGGATTCGCACCCTCGCGCGACCGAGTTGAGCCAGCATGCGCGCACCGCAGCGCCGACGCAAGCGAGAACTCGCAACCTGCGCAAACTGCGGCGCATAAAAGTTTGGCAGCCCAGCTGCAATCCTGTAGCCTGTCGGGCGGCTCGTATCTTTTCGGCTTGTCTGCCTTGGCACCACGCGTCGCCCTCCGGCGCGCCCCGCCTGCCAAAGTCTGCCACCCGCGCAAAGCTCCGCGAACCACGTCGCAGGAGATTCCTGCGGCTCCACATTCGCTTCTCTCATGAGTATCCGCAGTGACCAAACTATACGTTGGAAATCTCCCCTTCACCGCCACCGACGAAGGCGTGAACGCCCTGTTCTCACAGCACGGGACGGTGGAGAGAGTCTCCATGATCACCGACCGCGAGACGGGCCGACCGCGCGGCTTCGCCTTCGTCGAGATGCCCAACGCCGATGCGGCCCGTGCGATGCAGGCGCTCAACGGCGCCGACTTTGACGGCCGTGCGTTGCGAGTCAACGAAGCACAGGACCGCGAGCGTTCGGGCGGCGGCAACCGCAGCGGCGGTCCGCGCCGCTACTGAGATCCGGTCCATCGTGCGCCGTCCCGGCTGTAACGGCCGGGACGGCGCCGATCTACGTTGCAGCGAGGTCGGTGCCATGGCTTGGCGCAAAACGGGACGGTACCGCCCCGCAGAAGAAATTCAGGTGATGACCTGTGACGTCTGCGAACGCGACGTCGGCTTCGAAGACGGGCGGCGCCCGAATGAACACTTCCGGTTGAGCCGCCACCCCAACGCAGGCACACTCGATGACCAGGAGGCACCCGTCATCATCTGTTCGCGT
>JAJYAR010000421.1 GCA_021779435.1 bacterium | reverse complement strand
CCAGGCCATAGCCCTTGTTCGTCACCAGAAACGGCACGCACGTGCTCGGCCCGGCGGGCGCGTTGTAGTCGTTCCAGCAGCGAACAGGATGCCCGCGATGATCGAGAAAACCCTCCTGGTTTTGCCCCAGCCCGTAGTAATGCTCATCGTCCGGCGACGCAAACCACGCGCCCACGGTATAGAACTCATGGTCCGTCGGACGCCGGTCGCGCACGAGGTCCGCCGTGCCGTCCTTGTGATTCGGCACAGCCTGCGCCCAGCCCGTCATCTCCAGCAGCTTTTTCCCGTCCGGTGTCTTAAAGACAAGATGCGCCCCCGGCGTGGAGCCCCCAAAATACTTGCCGATGTCGGACATCGTCTTCAACGGCGGCGGACCCGCAGGGCGCGGCCGATCCACCGTCACCACAATCTGCGATGACTGGTAGACATCTGTCTGCTCCGTCTGGCTCGCTGCCCATCCGGCGGCATTCGGCGAGGCCACAAAGCCATAGCCCGGCGCGGCCACTGCCGGCTCCCGATTCAGGCTCAGCGTCACGCGCACAATATTCGGCGCATACGGCTCCAGCACGATCGTCTCGCCCTTGCGATCCAGTTCAAGCCTTTGCCCGGGGCTCTGCGCCATCGATGCAGCCGCGGAAACAACAACACCGGCGACGATTGCGAGCACTGCGGAATACCTTTTCATTCGAGACTCCGGAAAATTTCGTAAGGACGCCGCAGATGAGTCTAAACCGATTCACCTGCGCTTTCACAGCCGCCCTTCCCGTCGCGCTACGATAAGGCGTGAGCCAAAGCACACTGACATGGCAATCCAGACTCGTGCTGCTGCTGGTGCTGCCCTTTGTCGCCGCCAGCCTGGTACTCGAGGCCCACTGGTGGGCGCTTGCCGCCACGCCCGTCGCCACCTGGACCGTGGGCCTCAGCCTGCTCCTTGGGATCGTCGCATTCAAGCTTCGCTCCGCCACGCTGGGAGCCGCCGCTGCTGGAGCGGCCATCACCGCCAGCCTCATGTTCTCCACTGCAACGATGCCCTACCTGCCCTGGCAGACCGCGCTCATGCCTGTGCTGGCCGTCATGGTGCTCACTGCGATTTCCACCCGGCTCGGCCGCCAAAAGAAACTACAACTTGGCACCGCCGAGAGCCGCGCCGGACGCACCACAGCCCAGGTCGCTGCTAATCTCGGCCTCGCAGCCATCGTCTCCAATGAGCTTGTGCAGAACGCGCTCGCGGATACCGGCTGGTTTCCCGCCGTAACCCAGTCACCCATGCCCCTCTTTGCCCTGGGACTGGCCGCGCTGGCTGAGGCTGCCGCAGACACCGTCTCCTCCGAGCTGGGCCAGGTGCTCAGCAGCCATCCGCGCATGATCACCACCCTGCGCCGCGCCGAGCCCGGCGTCGACGGCGCCATCAGCCTCGGCGGCACGCTCGCCGGTGTGCTCGCCGCCGGCATTGTGGCTGCGGCAGGCGCCCTCGCTCTCCATGGCGGCAAGTGGATGCTCGTCACAAGCTGGTCCGGCGGCATCTTCGGCCTCTTCGTTGACAGCCTGCTCGGTGCAACCCTTGAGCGGCGCGGCTGGCTCAACAACGACAGCGTCAACTTCCTCTCCACCGCCAGCGCCGCCGCATTTGCCCTGGCCCTTCTCGCGATTCTCACGCGCGCAGGGATCAGCTAGGGCCACATCGCCCTCTCTCGTCTTGCATCCCGGACCTGCATGCCCCAGTCCTATTCCAGGTGCAGCCGCCACGCCGTGTAGCTCAGAATCTCGTGGATGACCGGTTCCATCTCCGGCGGGCTGCTCTCGACCGGCACGCGCGGCCGCGGCGACGTCAGCACGTCCAGTCCGTTCGCGGCGCAGATCTCATGGATGCGAAACAAGTGCGTGCCATCGCTCACAACCACCAGCCGCCGAAACCCGTTGGCGCGCGCAATCACGGCAATGCGCCGCGCCGACTCCGCCGTGTTGTGGCTGTGCGTTTCTGCGATAATCGCCGACTCGGGAATGCCTTCCCCCATCAGGTACGCGCGCCCCACACCACCCTCGGAGTACTCATCGCCGCCGTCTCCTCCCAGCGTGATAATCAGCGGGGCAATGCCGCGGTTGTACAGCGCTTCTGCATGATCCAGCCGCGCACGGTAAACCGGCGAGGGCCGGCCCGCATACTCTGCCGCGCCAAACACGGCAATTGCGTCTGCTTTCGATGCCTGATCCTGTCCCGCCTGGCGCTCGATCTGCACATACACCCACCGGCACCAGCCCAGAACGCCAGCCGCAAGCGCCAGCAGAACTACCAGCACGGCTGCAAGCATCCATCTCCGTGGTCCCGGCCTGGCCTTTGCCTTCATGCGCACATCTTACCGCTGCAGCACCATCACGATCTCATGCGTGGGAATCGCGCCTTCGCGCAGAATCTCCCACCGCCCCGGACCCAGCGAGAGGTCCACAATCGTGGTCGGCAGCGAACGCCCCGTTGGCCCGCCGTCGATAATCAGCGGAATGCGGTCGCCGATCTGGTCGCGCACGCACGCCGCATGCGTACACTCCGACGCCCCCTGCAGGTTCGCCGACGTCGCCGTAATCGGCAGCCCGAACCGCTCCACCACCGCCCGCGGAATCGCCGCGTCCGGCACGCGCAACGCCACATTGCCCGTGTTCGCCGTCGAGCGCAGCGGCAGCTTGCTCCCCGCGCGCACAATAATCGTCAGCGGCCCCGGCCAGAACTTGTCCGCCAGCCGGTCAAGCATCGAATCGGATTCCCGCGCCAGCTCATACGCCATCGCCAGCGATGAAATCAGCAGCGAAAGTGGCTTGTGCTTCTGCCGGCTCTTGATCTGGTAAATCCGCTCCACCGCATGCAGGTTCACCGGGTCCACGGCCAGGCCGTAGAAGGTGTCCGTTGGCAGAGCAACCACATCCCCCTTGCGCAGACAGGAGACAATGGTATCAATCCGGTCGGGTTGGGGCTCATCGGGATGGACGCGCAAAATTTCCGCGGACAAGAAGGTCTACCTCGGTTCCCTCAAGCGTTTGCATCACAGCCGCCTCCGGAAACGGAAGCAAGGCCGCCGAAAAACGCCGCTATTGCAGACGCCACAAAGCCGGAACTTATCACAGCACCAGCGGCGGTGCAAGTTCAGCCGCGACGACAGCCTGCCGACAGAACGCAAATCAGCATAGAATCGCCTTGGAGATGCAAACAACTCAAA
>JAJYAR010000420.1:2385-3210 GCA_021779435.1 bacterium | reverse complement strand
CGAAGGGCCGCAAATCGGGCTTCGGGGTGAAACTCGCCCACATCGGGGTCGCCGACGCGTCAAACTGCGTCATTGGTGGCAGACCCAGGATCAGCTCCATGGTCCGGAGCATCGAACACGTCGTGTAAGGCGTCGAATCGACGGCGGCACGGCGCGTGTAGGGGCTGACCACGAGAGCCGTGGTGCGGTGCGCATCCACGCGATCCGGCCCGTTCTGCGCGTCGTCCTCCACCACGAAAATCGCGGTCTGCGGCCAGAACTTCGAGTGGCTCACCGCATCGACCAGCCGCCCGACTGCCAGGTCGTTGTCCGCCACCATTGCCGTCGGCGTCCAGTCGCCAGGCGCCGCGCCGGCCGTGTGGTCCTGCGGCAGGCGCATCACCTGAAGCCGCGGCATGTCACCAGCTTTCTCATACCGATGAAGCTCCTCCACGAAGCGCGCCACGCGGTCGACGTCGCGGTAGTGGATGTCCCAGGGGTGATAGTCGGGATCGATGTGCCCTTGCAGCACGGGGAGGTTCGAGACGAACGGCGGTTTTGCATGGCCGGTGAGCACCGCAAACTCGCCGTAGCTGCGATACGTGATGCCCGCCCGCGCCGCGCTGTTCCACAGGTACCCGGTCCCGGGGACCGCCGCCGCAAAGTTACCCTCGGCCGGATAAGGCACCTTCGACTTCCAGCTCTTGTAATCGACCGGCCAGGTCTTCTCCACGAATTCCGAGGCGTACGCGCCCATGCTCCACTCGTGCCCGCTTGGGCTCACCTCCGCGTTCGCATAAAAGTTGTCGAGCAGCACGAACTGGCGCGCGAGTGCGTGCTGGTTCG
>JAJYAR010000420.1:0-2375 GCA_021779435.1 bacterium | reverse complement strand
CGGGTCCCCGTTGCCCTCCCGGATGTCGCCGAACACCTGGTCATAGGTCCGGTTCTCCTTGATGACATAGATCACATACCGGATCGGCGAGGCGCCACCAACCTCGGCGGGCACCGGGTTCCCCGCAGTGGGCTTCACGACTGGCTCCGGCCGCCCCTCGCGCACCGTCTCAGTCCAGGCCGCAAGTTGCTTGGAAAGATCGTCCTCGTCGGGCAGCGGCACGATCTGAAGCGTGCCCGGGTAAAGCGTCTTGATCGCAGGGTAATGCAGCGGATCCGAGCGCCCGTTTGCCTTCGCCTCCACGCCGCGCGCGTTGAGCACGAGGAGGTGTCCGCCGTCGGGTGTCAGCCGGACACACGAGGGGAACCAGCCGGCCGGCACGAAACCCAGCGGGCGGCTCGACCCCGATTTCGAGACGTCGAAGACCGCCACGTCGTCGTTGTAGGCGTTTGCCACATACAGGCGGCGCCCATCCGCCGAAAGCGCCAGGCTGTCCGGGGTCGCTCCGGGCAGGTCCCTCGAGTCGAAGGAAGAGGACAGCGTCTCCAGGCAGTGCCCATCATCGGCCGACAGCACGCTCACCGAGTTGAGTCCGCCGTTGGACACGAAGAGCCGGCCGTCGCGCGAAAGCGCAAGTTCGTTGGGATGCAGTCCGCAGGCCCAGCGAGCCACCACCCGCCCGTCCTTCGCGTCGATCACCGCCACCTCGGAGCGGCCCCAGAGGCTCGCATAGATCCGTCCGCGTGCGGCGTCCCACACCAGCCGATACGGCTCGTCGCCTTCCGCCAGTCCGGGCGCACGCCCCACGTCGTTCGGGGAAATCGATTCCTTCGAAGTCACCCACGCCGTGCGCGTCGGCGGTCCGAGGCGCGCGCGCCACACCACCGCGCCCGTGCGGGCGTTCAGGCAGGTCACGTCATTGTCGAAGAGTCGCGCCACCGCCAGAAGTGCGCCGTCCGGGGAATAGGTCACGCCGGATACCACGCCCCGGTCTGTGTCCGCCCCCACGCGAAGCGCCGAAGGTCCGCCCAGCACGCCGTCGTCCACGGGAAACCGATACACCTGCTCCGAGCTCCCCCCGCTGCACACCACCGAGCGTCCGTCCGGCGCAAATGCGATGCCGCCGAACCCTTCGTCGATCGTGACGTGCGAGACCACCTTGTGCGACGCGATGTCCACAATCTCCACGCCGTGCGGGCCAGCCCCCGCCTCGAGGACCGCCGCATACCGGCCGCTTGCGTCCACGTCCACGTTCACCGGAAAGTCGCCAAGCGGCACCTGCACCCCCGCCGGCCGGATCATCGTCTGGTTGTGAAGGCGCTCAAAACCGTTCGCCATGCGTCCGGGCAGGATCGGCGTCCCCGCCCGCGCGACGGCCACACCCAGGCCGCACGCCGCCAACAGGATTGACAGGGGAATGAGCGGTGAGCGCGACGGATAGGGGCGGGACGTTCGATTCATGGGGGATTCCTGGTTTGGATGGTCCGCGGCGCGCGGACCGATCCAGCACATGTCACGATTGCGCCCGACCGCCAAAGCGAAAGTGCGCCTCAGTAGCCGGACTGGGAAAGGATGAACACGACGGCCGCGAAAAACAGGCAGTAGTACCCGAAATTCTGCCAGCGTCCGGACTCGAGCCATCGCGAAAGCAGTTTCAGCGCGAGCAGGCCCGCGACGAGACTGCACGCCATGCCAACCAAGCCAGGTGCCACCATGTGAAACAGCGAGGCATGCGGATGAAGCGGCGAACGGTCCTTGTACAACCGATGCAACTCGAGCACCACCACCGGCGGCGTCAGCACCACCGCCAGCGCGAAACTGAAATCCTCCGCCGCCTTGCGGCCCGTTCCACACAGGAGGCTGGTCGAAATCGTCGCTCCCGAACGCGACAGCCCACGAAATGGAAGGCACAGCCCCTGCACGATGCCGGTCCAGAGCGCCGAACGCGCCTTGACCTCCTCCGTGCCCCGGCCCCGGGCCGCCGCGATGAGGATCAACACGCCCGCCACCGCCAGCGAGACCGCCATCAGCGGCAGGTTCGAAAACAGCGATTCAACCTCCGCCTTCGCATGACCCGCCAGGACCACTTTCTCGATGAAGATCTTCAGGCCCAGCCCGAGGAACCCGGTGCACGCCGTGGCGGCGATGATCCATTTCGCCGCTTCAATGAAACGCTCACGGCTCGAAAAATACCGCTCCCGCCAGGCCTTCCAGAAATAGATCATTACCGCGAACATCGTGCCGGTGTAAAGCATCACCAGCAGGAAGGTCATTTCCGGGTTCGACGGATCCACCCCCATCAGCTTTTCGGCCACGATCACATGGGCCGAACTGGATACGGGCAGAAGTTCCGCGGCGCCCTGAACGAGGCCGAG
>JAJYAR010000419.1 GCA_021779435.1 bacterium | reverse complement strand
TGAACCTCGGCAAAGTCGCCCAGGATGACGACACCGGTTTCGTATCCTGCACGCCGGCCGGCGTCATGCTGCTGCTCGCGCGCAGCGGCGTCGACCTCAAGGGCAAACACGTCGTAGTCATCGGCCGAAGCCTGCTGGTCGGCAAACCCGTCGCCCTGCTCGCCCTCCAGAAAAAGGCCGGCGCCAACGGCACCGTCACCATCTGCCACTCGGGCACCGCAAATCTCCCCGCCCTCACCCGCCAGGCCGATGTCCTCATCGCCGCCATCGGTCGCCCTGAATTCATCACCGCCGACATGATCAAGCCCGGCGCGGTCGTCATCGACGTCGGCATGAACCGCGTCGCCGATGCGTCCAAAAAATCGGGATACCGCCTCACCGGCGACGTACATTTCCCCTCCGTATCCCCGCTCTGCTCCAAGATCACTCCCGTGCCGGGCGGCGTCGGGCCCATGACCGTGGCAATGCTCATGAAGAACACGGTCAAGGCCTACCGGGCCGGGCACCCCGTCTGAAACCCCCAGCGGTCGGCGGCCTGGATAAATTTCCTGCCTCCGATTTCGCTGTCGGTTTCCAACCCGCACTTGCGCAGGCCGGGACTTGGCCT
This sequence comes from bacterium, assembly GCA_021779435.1. Next base: position 2,613 of record JAJYAR010000419.1, on the reverse strand, counting down.
TTAGCGTCCATTTCCATGGCTGCCCCCAAAATCCTGGTTGTCGACGACCAGCCGATCAACGTCCAGCTCCTCAAACGGAAATTGGAACGCGAAGGCCTCGCCGTCGCAGCCGCCTACAACGGCGTGGAAGCCCTCGCGGCGGTGGCCAAGGACAAGCCCGACCTGATCCTCCTCGACGTGATGATGCCCGACATGGACGGCATCGAAGTCTGTCAGCGCCTCCAGGCCAGCGAGGACACCCGCTCCATCCCCGTCATTTTCATCACGGCCAGGACCTCCAAGGAAGGAAAACTCGAGGGCCTCGGCGCCGGCGCGGTCGACTACATCACCAAGCCCATCGATCTCGACGAGACCTTCGCCCGCGTCCAGACCCAGCTCCGCTTCGTGGCCATCAACCGCGAGATGGCGGACCTCCAGCGCCGCCTCGCCGAGGCCCGCCGCGTCGCCACCATCGGGGCGGTCACCCAGGGCATCGCCCACAATCTCAACAATCTCCTCGGTATCGTGATCGGCTATCTCGATCTCGTGAAAGCCTATTACGACAAGCCGGAGATGGTGAAAAAGAACGTCCAGCACGTCGACGAGGCCGTGCAACGCATCGTCTCGATCATCAAGCAGCTCAGCTCTCTGCTTGTGCGGGCCCGGCCGCCCGTGATCAAGATGGGCCTCCAGCGCGCCCTCGAACTCGGCGTTGCGCGCTACCAAAACGACTACCGGATCTCCCAGCCCGTCGCCATCGAGAATCCCTTTCCCGAACAGAACTTCGAGACCAACGTCGAGGTCTTCGAAGAGGTCCTGTCCAAGGTGCTCATGAACGCATGGGAATCCTACGACGAGAAGCCCGCCCACCTGCGCCCCATCGTCATCACCGCACAACTCGTCGACAAACCCGGCGATGGAAAATTCGTGGAAATCCGCGTCGAGGATCACGGTCACGGCATCGATCCCGAAATCAAGGATCACGTCTTCGAACCCTTCATCAGCTCCAAACGCACCGTCGGCGTCGGCATGGGGCTCACCGTCGCCCGCCACGCCCTGCGCAACCTCGGCGGCGAGGTGACCATCTCCGACCGCCCCGGCGGCGGTGCCATCGCGGTGCTCATGCATCCCGTCGAAAAGCGCCCCGTCAAGACCGACGACGACTGACCGTCGTCACCGTTTCCGTCGCGCGCACCAACGCGAGGCGCGCCTGGAATCTGTCACCTGATTACGGATACGCCGACGTCGCGGAGCGACGGAGCGCAGAGGCCAGAAGACGGAGGACAAAGGACAATATCGGCGAGAGGTGCCTGCGCTTATGAGCGCGCTCTGGCCCGCGCCGGCACGCCCGGACGCCCTTTTGTGTGTTTCGCAGCCGATCCTTCGGTCGGTCGGACGAACTGGATTCTGGACTCCTTCCGGTTCCGTCGCGCCGTGCCTCTGGGATTCCAATCCAACCGCGTCGTTTGGGGTGACTCCTTCTCCCGATCAGGAGCCGGACGCCTTGCGCCCGTCCCGGCGCCCCTCGGCGTAGGCCGTGAACACGCGGCGGATCTCGTCGCGCACCTGCCGGAACACCGCGCGGACTTCCTCGTCGGTCCCTGTCGCATGCGCGGGATCCCTGAACGGCCAGTGGTGCCGGTTGACGCGTCCCGGAAACACCGGGCAAGCCTGGTCGGCATTGCCGCACACGGTGATTATGGTCTCGACCGAACCGTCGAGGTATTCGCTCAGGTGCTTCGAGCGGTGATCGGAGATGTCGATACCCGCCTCCTTCATCACCGCAATCGCCATGGGATGGACGTATCCGACCGGCTTGGACCCGGCGCTCGCCACATCGAGGATGTCGCCGGCGACGTCGCGGAGTATTCCCTCCGCGAGATGGCTCCGGCAGGAGTTGCCGGTGCAGAGGATCAGAATCCTGGGTTTGTTCTGGTTCATCGGAAATGGGACCCGCGCTCGCCGCGGGAACAGGCTCCGACGCGCAGCCGCGTGCATTCGCAGCCCCATTCGGCGTTTCGCGTCCGGTCCATGCCCCGAACGCCTACGTGAGCCGGTATATTCCGCAATCGGAATATTGTTACGATCGTGCGCGAGCCCTCGCGCGGTCCTGCCGTCGGGCGGCTCAGGTCTCCTCCACCAGCGCGTCCTGGCCCCGCAGGATGTCGTGGAGGGTCACCACGCCGATCAGCTGCCCGCTCGCCTCGTCGCCGACGCAAAGCATGTCGGCGTCGGTCTCCAGGAATTTCTCCTGGCAGTCGCCGACGGCATTCTTCGGGGAAATCCACGCGGCGGCCCGCAGCTCCGGCGGCTTTCCCGCCTGCTGCGCCAGCTCGGCGTCGTGGCGGAGCAGGATGCCCTTCACCGCGCCGTCCATGACAACCGGGAAGCGCTGTTTCTTGCTGGCGGCGAAGACCGCCTTGAGCGCTTCGGGCGACAGGTCCGTTATCACCGTCGGCCGGTAGGTGGCGATCGCGCTGACCGGCATCTCGCGCCACTGCTTGAAGTGGCGCGGAGGCAGGAGCCGGTTGGGGTCGACACCATCCTGCTCCATCATCTCCTCGTACATGCCCTCCGACTGCAGCGCCTTCGCCACGGCCAGGCTGACCATCGTCTCAATCAGCAGCGCGGGCA
>JAJYAR010000029.1:2852-13539 GCA_021779435.1 bacterium | reverse complement strand
AGCGCCCGGTCGGCGATGCGCTTGCCGACCACGACGTACGCTTCGCGGTCGGTGTTCGACGGCACGCCGATGCCTTTGCGCTGGCCGAGGGTGTAGAAGTGCAGGCCCCGATGCCGGCCGAGTTCCCTCCCGTCGGTCGCGCGGATGATCGGGCCCGGGGCGTCGGGCACATAGGCGCGCAGGAAGTCCGCCATTTTCACCTCACCGATGAAACAGATCCCCTGGCTGTCCTTCTTGTCCGCCGTTGGCAGCCCGGCTTCGCGCGCGAGGCGGCGCAGCTCCGGCTTCGGCAGGGCGCCGATGGGAAAGAGCGCATCGCGCAGCTGCGCCTGGTCGAGCAACGCGAGGAAATACGACTGGTCCTTGTTCTTGTCCGCGCCCTCAAGCAACCCGTAGCCGGAGGTCGGAAGCCCGAAGCCGGAGGCCGGAAGCCGGAGGTCGGAGGCCGAAAGTCCGAAGTCGGAGGACGGAGACCCGAGGTCGGAAGCCGGATGCCCGCTTCCGAATTCCGTGTTCTGGCTTCTGACTTCCGGTTTCTGGCCCCTGAAATCCACTCGCCGCGCGTAGTGCCCGGTGGCGATGGCATCGAATCCATGGTCGTGCGCCCACGAACGCAGCACGCCGAACTTGATTTCGCGGTTGCACATGACGTCGGGGTTTGGCGTCAGGCCGCGGGCGTAGCCATCGAGCAGGTACTGGACGATCCGCTCGCGGTACTCGCGCATGAGATTCACAACTTGGAACTCGATGCCGATGTGTTCGCAGACAGCGCGGGCGTCGGTGATGTCCTGCTCCCAAGGGCAGTTGCCGATCACGTTGTCCTCGTTGATCCAGTTCTTCATGTACACGCCGACGAGGGAGTGCCCCTGTCGCTTCAGCAGGAGGGCGGCGACGGAGCTGTCGACGCCGCCGGACATGGCGACGAGAATTTTCGGCTTGTTCTGGTCGGGACTGGACACGGGCCGGGACACTCGCACACGCGCGTGGGAGATCTCAAGAACTTCGCCGATCGGTTTCGCAGTCATTCACTCCGGGCCCCGGACCGGGGAATACGAACCGCCTGGGGCGGCTCCGCCGCAACCGAACAACCTGGATACCGATTTTGCCACAGAGGTCACTGAGGCCCAAACCGAGCCAAGCCGGAGGCCGCGGCGACAATTCTCGCGCGCACAGAACAGTACGGCCCATGAGCTCGCAGGGCTCTTGCCAAGGCATTCTCTAGGAACTCCGTGTCGGAGCTCCGTGATCTCTGTGGCCAGTCCGAATTCGGAATCCAGCTTGGTCGTTCGAATGCGCTCCTGTAAAAGGATCGGTTGTTTGTGGTTTCGGCCGGAATTTCGGTGTTTCCCGCTTGTCGCAAACCCGGCCCCGGAAATGCTGACGGGCTGGAATGGCAGAACGCACCCATCGCATTGTCAGGGCATGGCTTGAATCACCGTCCTCCGGGATCATCGAGCTCGACAAGGACTGGGCTGGCCCGAAGCGGCCCCGGTTCACGATGGGTAAGCATTGTCCTGCGCCGTCGGGTCTTGTGGCTGCGGTGGGACTGCCGGCCGGGCGGGCGTACGGTTATTTTGTAGGGACGGACGGCCAGCTGTCGTTCGTGCTGCCGCTGGAGCACGGGTGCGACGTCGATCCGAGCACGACGAAGGTCTACGTGGCGGGCGACTTCAACGGCTGGCAGGCGGCGGTCGGACGCGAGGAGTGGCTCATGACCCCGGCAGATCTCGAAGGCGAGCGCGTCCTGATCTGGACCGGCGAGATCACGCCCTTCCGTAACCTGCCGGTGGTGCAGTTCAAGTTCGTGACCGGCGAACACCAATGGCTCACGCCGGCGGCGGAGGCGGCCAATGCGGTCAGGGATCCCGCGGGCAACGTCAATCGTGCGCTCGACCTCACGCGAACGGGGCTGCACCTCTGGCGGTTTTCGCTCGGGCACCCGCTTGATCTTGCGGAGGCGTGGACGGTGGACTGGGCGGATGCGACGTCCACGTCCGGAGCGCCGGTCTCAATCGTCCCGGGGGACTTCTTCTTTGAACTGGCCACGCATCTGGAACTCGGGGCGCTGATACGGAGCGGCCACACGATCTTCCGCCTGTTTGCGCCAAGGGCGAGGGCGGTGACGCTGTACGTTGCGCAGGAGTTGTCGGCGCTCGACAAGGCGCGGCAGTTCGCGCTTCAACGCCGGGCCGACGGGGATGGTGCCTCAGGTGTGTGGGAGACGACGCTGGATCAGGATCTCCACGGCTGGTTTTACTGGTATTCGGTCGATGGTCGCCCGGAGGCGGGCTTCGAGCCGATGGAGCGTGTTCTCGATCCCTATGCGCTTGCGGCCGTGGATCGCGACGGCCCCGGCATCGTGATCGACCGTGGCAGAATCGGACGCGGCGACCGTTTTCATCACACCCCCGCCTGGCAGGATCTCGTGATTGCGGAGGGCCATGTTCGGGATCTCGTGGCGAACGCACCGATCAAGCTTCGCGACGACGAGCGCCTCGGGTTTGCCGGACTGAAAGCGTGGGTGGAGAGCCCGGATTTCTATCTCAGCCGTCTGGGCGTGAACGCGGTCGAACTTCAGCCGGTTCACGAGTTCGATAACATTTCGCGTGGCGAGTACCATTGGGGGTACATGACGGACAACTACTTCGCGCCTGAGAGCAGCTATGCCTCGGCGCCGGAGCGGGCGTCGGGGATCCGCGAGTTTCAGCAGTTGGTTGCCGCCTTTCACCGACGCGGGATGGCCGTGATCCTTGACGTCGTCTTCAATCACGTCGGCGTGCCGACGCATCTCGCGCGCATCGACCGGCTGTACTATTTCGAGCACGACTCGAACGGCGCGCTTACCAACTGGAGCGGCTGTGGCAACGACCTGCGCACGCGGTCGGCCATGGTGCGGCGTCTCATCCTCGACAGCTGCATCCATTACATCGAGGCGTACGGCGTGGACGGGTTTCGTTTCGACCTGGCCGAGCTCGTCGGAATCGAGGCGCTGCGCGAGATCGAAGTCGCGCTGAAACGCGTGAAACCCGGCGTGATCCTCATCGCGGAACCCTGGAGCTACCGCGGCCACATTGCCGGGGTGTTGCGCGACACCGGTTGGGCGTCCTGGAACGATGGCTTCCGGGATTTCGTCCGTGACTACGTGCGCGGCGACGGCGACGGACAGCGGATGGAGTACTTCCTGCGCGGCTCACCATGGTATTTTGCGAAATGGCCGGCGCAGACGGTCAACTACACGGAGTCGCACGATGACCGGACGTGGATAGATCGGATCACGGAGAATCCACATTTCGACGGGCAGACTCCGACCGACAACGACCGCCGGCGGACGCACCTGATGGCGGCGCTGCTGTTCATGTCGATCGGTATTCCGATGGTGTCGGCGGGCCAGGACTTCATGCGGACGAAGCGGGGCATGAGCAACACGTACCTGCGCGGCGACCTCAACGGACTCGATTACCATCGGTTGTATCGGAACATCGGGACACACGCCTATTTTGCGGAGTGGATCGCGTTTCGACGCAGCGATGCGGGCCGTCTGCTGCGGCAGTGGGCGCGGCCCTCCGAGACATTCTTCCGGTTCTTCCGGGCAAGGAACTCCCCGGCGATAGCGGTGCTTTACAACGCCGACCTGTCGCAGGGACCGGAGCGGCTGCTGTTCGCGGTCAACCCCCGGACGGAGGACGTGACAGTCACCATCGGTGCGGATGTTGCGGGTGGGGAAGGCGCGTGGAAGCCGGTGGCAGACCACGAACGGTTCCATCGGTCGGATTTTCATGGCACGGCGCTCCGGGTCGAACCTGAGCTTTTCCTTCCGGCGCTCGGCTGCGGGCTGTGGGTAAGCGAGTAGGGGCCTGCTCCGCTGTCGGCGATGCCGACGACCTCGGCCACATCAAAGCCCCCGGAATCCTACCCTAGGACATCTTCAGGTGGCATTCGGCTAGACGCGGTGGGCGGCATCGGGCAAGGTGCTGGTCCCCAAAACTTTTCCGCGTGATCCTTTCGAAAACTGACCTCTCGGCGTTGCTCAAGGCTGCTCATGCGGCTCCCCACTCGATCCTTGGCATGCACCCCACCACGCACAAAGGCGTGGCCGGCGTGGTGACCCGGGCCTTCATTTCCGGCGCGACCGGGTGTGAGGTGGTCGACCTGGATGCCGCACCACCGAAGCGGTATGCGATGACGCAGATTGCGCCGGAGGGACTGTACGAGGTGTTTCTCCGCGACCACCCGAAGGTGTTCCGGTACCAGCTGCGCGCGAAGTATCCGAACGGCGAGATGCGCCAGTTCTACGATCCCTACTGCTTCCTGCCGACGGTCAGCGAACAGGACCTCTACCTGTTCAACGAAGGCAACGAGCACCGGATCTATCACAAGCTCGGCTCACACGTGCGCGATCTGGGGGGCGTGCACGGCGTCTCCTTCGCGGTCTGGGCGCCATCGGCCACGCGCGTGTCGGTCGTTGGCAACTTCAACCGCTGGGACGGACGATTCCATCCGATGCGGACCCTGGGAGCTTCGGGCGTGTGGGAGTTGTTCGTGCCCGGACTTGGCGAGGGCGAGCTCTACAAGTTCGAGATACGGGACCAGCACGGCGCGGTCCGGCTGAAGACCGATCCTTACGGCACGTATTTCGAGCCGGCTCCCAACAACGCCGCGATCGTGTTCAACACGCGGAAGCTGCAGTGGACCGACGACGCCTGGCTCGGGAAGCGCCGCAACGAGGCGGCCACGCTCGACCGGCCGATGTCGATCTACGAAGTGCACCTCGGCTCCTGGAAGCGGATGCCTGAGGATGCCGGCCGTCCCTTGTCGTACCGCGAACTCGGGCCGCAGCTGGCCGACTACGCGCAGGAGATGGGCTTCACGCACATCGAGGTCCTCCCGCTCGCCGAGCACCCCTTCGAGGGATCGTGGGGATATCAGGTGACTGGATTCTTCGCGCCCACGCACCGGTATGGCACCCCCGACGATTTCGCCTGGTTCGTGAACTACCTGCATGGACGCGGCATTGGGGTGATCCTGGACTGGGTTCCGGCCCACTTCCCGCGCGACAGTTTTGCGCTCGCGGAATTCGATGGGACGCACCTCTACGAGCATGCGGATCCGCGGCAGGGCGCTCACATGGACTGGGGTACGCTGATCTTCAACTTCGGGCGGAACGAAGTGCGGTGCTTCCTGATCGCGAGCGCGCTGGCCTGGTGTGACCGCTTCCACATCGACGGACTTCGCGTGGATGCGGTGGCGTCGATGCTGTACCTCGACTACTCGCGCAAGGAAGGTGAGTGGATCCCAAACAGGTTCGGCGGTCGCGAGAACCTCGAGGCAATCGAGTTCCTCAAGAATGCGAACGATCTCGTCCACCAGTACTACCCCGGCGTGATGATGATCGCGGAGGAGAGCACCTCCTTCCCCGGCGTGAGCAAGCCGACACGCGACGGCGGACTCGGGTTCGACTTCAAGTGGAACATGGGCTGGATGCACGACACGCTCCGCTATTTCTCAAAGGAGCCGATCGTCCGTCGCTTTCACCAGAACGATCTCACGTTCGGCATGCTGTACCAATACGCCGAGAACTTCATCACGGTCTTCTCGCACGACGAGGTTGTGCACGGGAAGGCGTCGATGCTGTTCAAGATGGGCGCGTGGCACATTCCCGAGAAGGCGGCGAATCTCCGCGCGTTGTACGCGCACATGTGGTCCTGGCCGGGAAAGAAACTCCTCTTCATGGGCGGCGAGTTCGGTCAGGCGCGCGAGTGGCGTCACGACGCGAGCCTCGACTGGCACCTTTGCCAGTACATGGACCACGAGGGAATCCGGCTCCTCGTGCGCGACATGAACAAGCTGTACGCGGCCGAGCCGGCGCTGAGCTCGACCGACCTGAATCCCCGCGGCTTCCGGTGGCTGGCGTGCAACGACGCCGACGCGAACCTGATTGCCTATCTGCGGTGTGATCCGGATGAGAAGAGCCTCTTCGCCATCGTCGGACATTTCGGCGGGGGTGTGACGCGTCAGGAATACCGGATCGGGGTCCCGCGCCGGGGTATGTGGCGTGAGATGATCAACACGAACAGCGAATTCTACGGCGGCACGGGACTCGGCAACGACGGCGGCCGGATGACCGACGATGTGGCGAGCGACGGTTTCGCGCAGTCGTTGAGCCTTACGCTGCCGCCGCTGACGACGTTTGTCTTCAAGTGGGAATCGGGGGCGTAGGTTTTCGCGGCGCGTAAACCCGGCTCGCAGAGGCATACCCACGGGCGACACGCCCGTGCCGCGAAGCTGTAGGCGACGGGGCCGGCGGCCCGGTCTGCCACACCGCGGCCGGGGTTGGATCGGTGTTGCCGGCCTCCGCAGAGGCCGGGGCTTGTGAAAATTGAAGGCGGGCCGCGCCGGCGGGGACAGCTTGTTCGCTTCGAGAGGCTAAGAAACGCCGCGCTCGAACGTTATTCATGATGAAGACAGCTCAACCCCGGCACTTAACCCCAAAACATCATGAACCGCTTCATCCTTCCTGCTTCGATCGCGGCCGCCGTGCACGGACTCGTGTTTGGAATCCCGGGCGGGTCGGCACCGCGTATCACCCCGGCGGAAAAGCCCGATACTTTCGCTGAAAGCTTCCGGCCGGTCCTCCCGCTGGTTCCGAAACCGGTTGAAGTCACTGACGAGGTCTTCGAGGCGCCGGCCCGCGGCGGAGCGGCGGTCGAGAAGCCAACCTTGGAGGAGACTCCGTCGGTTCTCGGGCGGAAGGATTTCGCGATCCCGGTCACACCCATTCCGGTCACGACTAATCTGGGGCCCATCAGGGTGATCCCGGCGGCGCCGTATGGCCCCGGCGGGGACGGCATTGGCGGGACGGGGCCCGCGGTGGTGAGCGCGCGGTACCTGGATCACACGCCGACGACCCGCGTGATGATTGCGCCGACGTATCCAACCTCGGCGAGGCACGAGGGAATCGAAGGCGAGGTGAATGTTGAGTTCACGGTGGACGAAGCCGGCAACGTTCATGGTGCGCGCGTGGTGAGCTCGACGGATCCGGTGTTCGAAGCGGCGGCCCTGACGGCGGTCGGCAAATGGCGTTTCGCGCCGGGGACCCGGAGCGGCATCCCCGTTCGTTTCCGGATGGTGCTCCCGGTCGTGTTCCGGATGGACCGCTGAGCGCTCGACCTTCAGTGCGCCCGAGGCCAAACCCGCTGTCCGGTCACAGATCCGGACCAAGGCGCGGCAACCGCCAAGTACGCGGATGAGCGCGAAGGCGCCTGGCAATCTCGGACTTTCGCGTTCAGTTCGTGCCGTTCGCGCCCCCTGCTTCGGCTCCCCTCTGAGGTATCCACCTCAACGGGACATTGTTGTGGGCGGGGTCGCACTGTCCGACGCCATCGAGATGGTGACTTGAGAAGGTTGGGCGGAGGTAGTTAGTTCCAAGTTGCCTTCCGACCGGCGCCCCTCGCCGGCGGACGGGCCCCTTCTCCCATGAGCGTTTCCCTGGCTCGTCTAGCCGCCGGCCTGGTTGCCTCCTCCATTGCACTGCATGCGATGGACGAACAGCAGCGCAAGGCGCATGTGCAATGGATGCGCGAGAACCTCCCCGAGGTTCCCGCCTGGACGGAGTGGCAGCTGAAGACCGGCGCGCTGCCGCCGGATTTCGATGCGTTGCCGCGGACGTCGCTGCTGCCGGAACCCTTCGTGTTTCTCAACGGCCGGGATGTCCGGATGCCGGCCGACTGGCCGGGACGGCGCGCCGAGATCCGGCGGCTGTTCGAGCAGTATGTCACGGGCAGGTTCCCGCCGAAACCCGCGATCGACCGCGTCGTGCCACTCGCCGAAGTGCGTGGCGAAGGCTACGTCACACGCGATGTGCGGCTCGAGTTCGGTCCCGGCGGCAAGGGCAGTGTCCGCGTGCGTCTCGTGATCCCGGATGGACAGGCGCGCATGCCGGTGTTGATCACGCCGAGCCTCCAGGGCTGGGCGGGGCAGTTGGTGCGCCGCGGCTATATTTCCGCCGGCTATGCGGGCAACGATTTCATGGACGATGCGGCGGGGCTGAAGGAGCTCTACCCGGAATATGATTTCGCGACGCTTCCGCGACGCGCGTGGCTTGCGCAGCTTGTCATCGATTACCTGGCAACCCTGCCGCAGGTGGACATGCAGCGCGTGGCGATTTTCGGCTATTCGCGCGACGGAAAGATGGCGACGATCGCGGCGGCCCTCGACGACCGGATCTCGGCGCTCGTTGCAGGCAGCACGGGTGTTGGCGGGCTCCTGCCGTGGCGTCTCGCGGGGGAACGCGGGATGGGTGAGGGAATCGAATCCACGACGAAGATGTTTCCCGACTGGTTCGCGCCGCAGTTCCGGTTCTTCACGGGGCACGAGGACCGGCTGCCGGTCGACGCGAACCTGCTTCTCGCGCTGATCGCGCCGCGTGCGTGCCTGATCGAGTATGGGTTGAACGATGAAGTTTCGAACGGGTGGGCGATTGAGCAGTGCCAGGAGTCGGCTTTGCGCGTGTACACGGCGCTGAAGCATCCGGAGCGGCTCAGCCTGCTCCGAGTGCCCGGGTTTCACGGGTCGAACGATCAGGACGCGTGCATCGACTGGCTCGATCTGCAGTTTGGACGCTCGAAACGGGCGTGGGAGTACTCGGCGTTGTTTCCCTGGAATTTCGAGGGGTGGCGCAAGGCAACCGGCGAAGCACTCGACACGGCCCGGTTTTCCAGGAGGGATGCGGGCTTCGCGTTCGAGAACGCCAAGACGCCTGCGGAACGTGACAGCGCTGCGGCGACGGTGCGCGCCTCGATTCGCTGGATGCTGGGCGACCAGCCCCCGAAGATGCCGACGACGGGCGCCACGGCTGGGTTCCCCGGGATGCGTCCGCAGCCCGGGCCCACCACGGTTGCGAAAGGCACCGTTGGCAATCCCGGCCAGCTCGCCCCCGACGTCCCGGCCTGGGTGATCAGCCGGACCGTGCCCGAGTTTGGCTGGCTGGCGCCGGAGAAGGACGCGGTGGATTCGCGGCGGATCCGCTTCGGTGCGGGGCTGACCGGCGACTTGTATTTCCCGGCGAACACACAGGCCGGTGCGAAGTTGCCGACGGTGATCTGGCTGCACGGGGACAGCTATCCGCTCGGCTACATGTGGGTGTACCGGCGCGACCTCCATCCGATCCTTGCGCTGACGAAGGCCGGCTACGCGGTCCTGGCGTTCGACCAATGCGGCTACGGCAGCCGGCAAAACGAGGCGGCGCCGTTCTACGAGCGGTATCCGCACTGGTCGCAGCTCGGCAGGATGGTCGAGGACACGCGCGCGGCAATCGATGCGCTCCAGCAGGACGTGGTTGTCGACGGGGAGCGGATATATCTTTTCGGCTATCGGACCGGCGCCACCGTGGGACTGTACACCGCGGTGTTCGAGCCGCGGGTGAAGGGCGTCGTCGCGGTGGACGGCTTTCACGCGCTGCGCAGCGATGTCAGCCCGGCTGGCGACGACGAAATCACGCGTCTCAGCCTGCTTCGTCCACTGATGCCGCGGGTGGGGCTCTTCGCGGGCAACGCGAGCCGTCTCCCGTACGATTACGACGACCTCCTTGCGACGCTGGCGCCGCGGCCGGTGCTGATCGTGCAGCCGCAGATGGACCAGGGCGATGCCCCGCTGCGCGTCCGTGAGCTGGTCGGCAGGGCTCAACGAATCTACGCGACTTCCCAGGCGTCCGAACGTCTCTCTCTCGACGAACCGGACGACTACCAGCGGCTTCCGGCAAGAACCCAGGAAAGGATCATCGCCTGGATGTCCTCGCAGTTCGGCGCTCCCAATTCCTCCATTCCCCTCAACCCCTCGAAATGAAAATGAACCTAGCCTCATTCATTCCGGAGCGAGCGAACTCGCGGCCGACGGCGGACTCCGGTGTGCAACTCCCGTCCAGGTCAGGCTCGCGGAGAGCCGCAGTCGGCCTGCTGCTCGCGGCGGGCGCGATCCTCATCACGCCGTTGCGTGCGCAGGAACCCGCGGCGGTGACGCTGACGGAAGACGCGGCGACCTACACCCTCGACAACGGCATCGTGGCCGCCCGGGTGGCCAAGGCCTCGGGCGATCTCGTGTCGTTGCGCTTCAGGAACCGCGAGATGCTGGCGACGATTCTCGACGCAAACGGGCAGCCGGATCTCGAGAAGGATCCGCCCGGCGCGAACCCGAACGGTCTCAACCGCGGGATGACCGACCACCAGTACGCCTTCTGGTCGCATGACGCGATGGGGCCGAAAGGCACGGCCCCCGCGGTGGCGGGCGTCACAATCGATCCGAAGTCCAATGCCGGAAGCCGCGCGGAAGTTTCGGTGAAGGGCCTCTCGAAGGATCGCAAGATGGGCACCGGCCCCGGCTCCACTGCGCAGGGCCAGTTCGCGGCGGATGTCGAAATCCGGTATGCGCTCGGCCGCGGCGATGCCGGCGTGTACACGTATTGCGTTTTCGAGCACCAGCCGGACTACCCCGCGAGCGCGATAGGCGAAGCGCGGTTCTGCGCGAAGTTGAACGCGTTCTTCGACTGGATGAGCGTGTCGCCCAGTCGCAACAAGCATTACCCGGCCACGCTGGTCGAGGGGGACAAGTACGTTTACACGGTCAACCAGTGGGAGAACCGGGCCTTCGGATGGTCCAGCACGACGGAGCACGTCGGTGTCTGGATCATCAATCC
>JAJYAR010000029.1:0-2842 GCA_021779435.1 bacterium | reverse complement strand
ACCAACAAGGTGGCGGCTCCGTGCGTGCTGAATTACTGGCGCAGCAGCCACTACGGCGGCGCGGCGGTCGACGTCGCCGCAGGCGAGCACTGGACCAAGGTTATCGGGCCGTTCTTCATCTACGCCAACGCGGGCGACACGCCTCAGGCGATGTACGACGACGCGCGTGCCCAGCAGAAGAAACAGACGGCGGCGTGGCCGCTCGACTGGGTGAAGGGCGTGGATTATCCCGCCGGGGCGCAGCGCGCCAATGTCCAGGGCCGGCTGGTGCTCGATGACCCCCGCTCGACGGTCCAGTCCGGAAAGTTTTCGCGTCTCCGGGTCGGCCTGACGGCGGCCGACTGGCAGACGAACCCCGCGGGCCCGAGTGGCGCCACGCGCACGATCAACTGGCAGCAGGATGCCAAGAATTACCAGTTCTGGGTCGATGCAGGCGAGGATGGCCGCTTCACGATCCCGTATGTCCGGCCGGGTGCCTACGTCCTTCGGGCGATGGCGGATGGTGTGCTGGGCGAGTTTGCAAAGGCGGAGGTGGTGGTCGCCCCCGGCAAGCCGTTGAACCTGGGCGATCTGACCTGGACGCCGGTGCGTCGTGGACGCCAGCTGTGGGATGTCGGCATTCCAAACCGGACGGCGACGGAATTCTTCAGGGCCGAGTCGTACTGGGAGCCTGAAATATCGCTCGATTACGCGAAGCTCTTCCCCAAGGACATCACGTACATTCCCGGCAAGAGCGATTTCCGTCGCGACTGGTTCTTCCAGCATGTGCCTCACAACGAGGATCCGGCTGCAAAAGCGGCGCCGTTCTTCGGCATCCGCGGGAATGGCCGCGCGACGCCGTATGCGATTCGCTTCGACATGGCCGGCGCGCCGAAAGGAAAGGCGACGCTCCGGCTCGCGCTGTGCGGCACGGGCATTCGTGAACTGGAGGTGCTCGTGAACGAGCAGCCTGCCGGCAAGGTGCAGCTCGGCATGGGCGACGGCGTGATCACGCGCCATGGCATCCAGGGCCTCTGGTATGAACGCGAGCTCGGGTTCGACGCGTCGCTGCTGAAGCAGGGGGCGAATGTCCTGACGCTCGTTGTGCCGGCGGGGCCGATCAACAACGGCGTGATCTACGACTACATCCGGCTGGAACTCGCGGACTGAGCGTCGGCGGCTGGCGCCGCCGAGCATCGAACATTCAACATCGAACATCCAAGTATCCAAAACGCGGGGTGAGGGTACCCCGCCCACAGTTCTGTCGACCCCGTGGCTGCGAGCGCCAGCGAGTGGCTTCGGGGCAGGATGCCGACTCCGCTCGGCGCAGCGCAGTGATCTCAATCATGAAAACAATGCGACGCATACTGAATGTGTCCGGAGCACTCTTGGCCACGCTCGCGGGTTTCGCGGCGAATGCCGCGGCGCCCGCGTTTCCCGCAAAATTCGACTTCGGTCCCGGTGCGGTGGCGCCGGGTTTCACGGCCGTGACGCCGCAAACCGCGTTCACGAAAGACCGCGGATTTGGATTTGAGCCGGGTGCGGCGCTGGAGGGAGTCGATCGTGGCGGCGATCCGCTGCGCGGCAACTTCGTGACCAGCACGAAGCTGTTCAAGTTCTCCGTCGCCGTTCCCGAGGGCAATTACCGGGTCACCGTCACGCTCGGCGATCCGGCGGGAGAGTCCACGACCACCGTGAAGGCGGAGACCGGCCGGCTTGAACTCGAGCGGGTTCGCACGCCGGCGGGGCAGTCGGTTTCGCGCAGTTTCCTGGTGAACGTGCGCACCGCGACGCTTTCACCGGGCAACACGCTGAAACTCGACGTTCGCGAGATTGATCCCCGCACGCACGAGGCGGTGACGGCCACCTGGGATGACAAACTCACGCTGCAATTCAGTGATGCGCGTCCCTGTGTCGCCGCGGTCGAAATCGAGAAGGTCGACGATGCAATCACGGTGTTCCTGATTGGCGATTCGACCGTCACCGACCAGGCGACCGAGCCGTACGGCACGTGGGGGCAGCTCCTGGGCCGCTGGTTCAAGCCGCCTGTGGCCATTGCGAACCATGCGGAATCGGGCCAGACGCTGAAGGCGTTCCGGTTCCAGCGCCGCTGGGACAAGGTCATGGAGGCGATGAGGCCGGGCGATTATGTGTTCATGCAGTTTGGACACAATGACCTGAACCAGCGCGGGCATGATGCGATGTGGGCCCGCGAGGACAAAGCCGGCGACTGGGTGAACACCCATTCCGAGGCGAACACCGATTACAAGTGGCTCCTTGCCTCCTATGCCGTCGAGGTGAAGCGCCGCGGCGGGATTCCGGTGATCGTCTCGCCCATGACCAAGGTGGACCTGCGGACGGGGACGATCAATGCGACAGGGCTGGGCGAGTACCCGAAGGCGGCCCGCGAGGCGGCGGAACTGGCGGGTGCGGCGTTCATCGACCTGAATGCGATGAGTGTCGACGTGATGCGTGCACTCGGGCTTGAGCTCGATCGGAAGGCCTACGTGGACGGTTTGCACACGAACACGTATGGCGGATACCTTTTGTCGCGATGCGTCGTGACCGGCATCAAGCAGGCGAAACTCGGGCTGGCGGAGCACCTGGTCGACGACGCCGGTGAGTTCGATCCGGGGCATCCCGCGCCGCTGCCCGCCGATTTTACACTGCCGCAGGATCCACCGGTGCCGGTTCCAATGCCGCCGGGGATGCCTCCACGGCCGGCCGTTTCGGACAGACCGAAAGAATCGGTCAAGTAACTCCGCAACCCGTGCCTCGCAGCCGCGTCGTGCCCGGTATTCTCACCCTTTTGGAAATGTCGCGATCATCCGCTGGGCTCGTTCTTGGTGGAACCTAGATCGGA
>JAJYAR010000418.1 GCA_021779435.1 bacterium | reverse complement strand
GAAACTGTAGCTAATCGTCCCGAGGTACTGCATGACCGGCAGGCGCAGGAAACGGCCCAGCAGGCCACGGCCCGCGGCCAGGCCAGCAAAGCCCAGGGTTGCTGCCACGAAGGCCAGGATGGCCAACGGCAGGCGCGCGTCGTGGACCCAGTCGAACATCGTGGAGGTCGTGAGCGGGACCGGCCGGGAAAGTATCTGCACGCCGCGCCACGCGCACAGGAACAGTACGAGCAGAACGACGGGGAAACGCGTGAATATCGCGGGAACGCGGCGATCGAGCAGCCCCTCGGCGACGATCACGCCGGCCAGAAAGAAGACCGCCCTTGGGTAGAACGCGATCGCCACGCCAGCGAGCGGAATTCCGAGCGCAAGCGCGCCGGCGCCGCGGCGCGCCGCAAGCCACCACCCGGCCGCACAGGCGAGATAGAACATTGCTTCATAGCTCAATGACCATGCGGCCGGGTGGTAGAGCGGCACCGGGAACACGCCCGGCAACGCCGCCAGGTTGGCCGGCAACCAGGTCAGGTAGCGTGCGAACGAGAGATGCTGGAACCCGTGCGTACGGGTGATGAAGCCCAGGACGGAAATCGTCAGGATGGTGGCCCAGAGCACCGGAAAGATGCGGATCATCCGGTCGATCAGGAACACGCCGGGGCTACGGGCACGGCGCAGGGTTCCGGCAATCACGAAGCCGCTGATGCAGAAGAACGCCTCGACCCCGAACTCCGTCGTGCGGGTGAAGAACTGGCCCACCGGCGTCGCGAGCAGCGCATAGGTCGCGAGACCCGAATTGACGACGTGAAAGACATACACCGCGCTCGAAAACAGCCCGCGTGCGCCATGTACCGGCCGATTGAACTTCTCGGCCTGAGCCGCAGTCTGGGATGATGCCGACAAGGGCCCCTCTGGCGATGCGTAGGTCCGTCAGGGGCGCACCGTGACGACGATGCCCATGGTGAGGCAACCACAATCCGCACGCTCCGAATTCAACAAAACTTGTGCCACCGATGCGCTACCGACGCCGCGCGGGTCTGGCGGTACTCGCAGAACATACGCAAGTGGCCTGGGCATTCGCCGCTCACGGCGAATTTTGCTGCGGACGCCGCACCGCGGCGGTAGCAATGGGTGCGCAGGAGCGGTCTCGTGTCGTGACGGTTGTCCTCCGGCGGTCGTCGCGATCGACGTTGCCCCCTCCCGCAGACGCCACAACGAGGTATTCGACGACGTGACGGCCCGCCGTACGATACAGATCCGCCGGACACTGGCGGCGCGCAGTGCCTTGCTCGCACAGCGGATTCCGTGGCTCCGCCGCTGGGACGTCGTGCGCGCGCTGGCCCAGACGGACTGGAAGAACATCGAATATTTCGACCGGTCATGGAGATTGCGGGTGGAGCAGATGGCGCGCTTCATTCCCGCCGAGGCCTCGGTGATGGATCTGGGGTGCGGCGAGCGCTGGCTCAGCGAGATCGTGGGATCCGAACGTTACACCGGAGTGGATTACCGGTCACGGAGCCCGGACACGGTGGTTTGCGATTTCGACCGCGATGAATTTCCGGACATCTTCCGGGACGTGGCATTCGTCAGCGGATGCCTGGAATATGTTCGCGACTATCCGCGGTTCATTGCGGAGATCTGCCGTCGGACCTCGCTCTGCATTCTCTCCTACTGTCCCATCGATACCCATCGCGATTTCGTCGGGCGCCGACGCGCCGGCGGGCGCAATGACCTCACGATCGACGCGATCGACCGCGAATTCTGCCTGCACGGCTTTGCCAAGACCAGAGAGGAACTCACGGCGTCGCGGAACGCGGTGCTGGTGTTCCGACGGGCGGCGCGCGATGGCTGACACGCCGATCGCCGCACAGGCGCAACCGGACGCCGCCGCTTGCGACGGGACGAAGTCGGCGCCGGAAGCGCGAGGCGGAGCGCTCATTCGCCGGTTACGGGCGGAAATCTGTCGCGTGCTGGATGGCGAACTTGACGGTGTTCGTTCGTTCGCTCTCCTCGACTTTCCGGACCATGCGAATGTCGGCGACAGCGCGATCTATCTCGGCGAGATCACCTGGCTCCGCGCGTGGCACGGCATCGCGCCAGCCTATGTTTGCACGGTCGATAATTTTTCCGCGGACACGCTTCGGCGCGCGGTGCCGGACGGCCCGATATTCCTCCACGGCGGCGGCAATTTCGGAGACATCTGGCCGCATCACCAGCACCTTCGGGAGGCGGTGCTGCGGGCTTTCCCCGAACGCCGTATCGTGCAGCTGCCACAGACGATTCATTTCGACGACCCGTCCAACCTGAGCCGTGCGCGGGACCTGATTGCCGGACACGGCAATATTCTTCTGCTTGTCCGGGACCGAAAGAGTCTGGAACTCGCGCGCACCGCCTTCGACTGCGAGGTCCGCTTGTGCCCGGACATGGCACTTGCTCTCGAGCCGCGAATCCCACCCGTCTGGATGGTCCATCCGCTGGTCCTGCTGCTGCGCTCCGACCGGGAACGGGCCGGGCGCAAGGCAGACACGCCCCTCCCCGCTGGCGCATTGGCCTCCGACTGGCTCCACGAGTCGCCCTACCTGCGTGAGAGCATGCGATGGCTGAGTGGGCTGCGTGTGGCCGTCGATGGCGCCGGGCCCGTCCACGATCGCAATCACCACCGCGAGCGGTTCTATGCCGCGCTGGCGGCGCACCGGGTCGGGCGCGGGCTACGGCTTCTTGGCGCGGGACGGTCGGTGATCACCGATCGTCTGCACGGCCATCTGCTCTGCCTCCTGCTTGGGCTACCGCATATCGTCTTCGACAACCGATACGGGAAGCTCGAGGGATTCATCAGCACCTGGACCGCTGGTTCCGGGCTGGTGGCGCGCGCGCCGGATCTGCCTGCCGCGCTGCTTCAGTGGAACGCCCGGTTCTATGATCGGCTGCCGGAGGTGGCCTGGCAAATTCGGACAGGCCAATAATCTTACTGTGTCATAAAATGCTTGCCGGATTCAGAGCGTATCTGTCAGGGATGGAGATGCTCGCTCGTGGAGGCGGGTTGTTGGTCTCGAATCCAGTGCCGGCGGCAGCGAATCTGGAGGCTTCTGTGAGGTCGCGCGGTACGCTCTCCCCACACGCCCGGCAGCGCGACCTCATTGAAGCCGGATTGAACTGAACCGCGGGGCACAATCGCTATGGGCGTTGTATGGCGCGCGTTGCTCGCTGAGAGAGGTGCCGGCGTGTGTGGGCCTTCTCCAATCCGG